>JBPCQV010000143.1:0-8500 GCA_050997725.1 Acidimicrobiia bacterium | reverse complement strand
GTCCTACCCGACGCCGCTCGTGCTTGGGCGCCGGCGATCGCCATCCTGGCGGTGATCGGGATCATCTATGGCTCGCTCGCCTGCCTTGCCCAGACCGACATGAAACGGTTGATCGCTTTTTCCTCGGT
The DNA here is from genome assembly GCA_050997725.1 of Acidimicrobiia bacterium. Taxonomy (GTDB): domain Bacteria; phylum Actinomycetota; class Acidimicrobiia; order Spongiisociales; family ZC4RG35; genus JACCTH01. The sequence continues at coordinate 8,372 of JBPCQV010000143.1, read as the reverse complement.
CGGGCACATGGGGTTTGTCATGCTCGGCATTGCCAGCCTCACCGACATCGGGATCAATGCCGCCATCATCGGCATGGTCGCCCACGGCCTCATTACCGGGCTCCTCTTCTTCCTGGCGGGATCAATGTCCCATCGCTATCACACTCGGGAGATGGGGCGGCTCGGTGGCAACATGAAACTGATGCCGATACTCGGCGGCATCCTCGCCTTCACCGCCTTCGCCTCTCTGGGGTTGCCCGGACTGGCGGGATTCTGGGGGGAGTTCATGGCGCTCCTCGGTGCCTACAACCCTGCCAGCGGTCTATCGCTCACCGTGTTCCGGACGGCGATGGTGCTTGGGGCGATTGGCACCGTGCTGACCGCGGGCTACATGCTGTGGATGCTGCAAAAGGTCAACCTCGGCGAACCCAAGGCGGAATGGAAGGATCACCATTTCCACGACGTCGACCGCTTCGAGCTCGCGGCCTGGGTGCCAATCATCATCCTGATCGTGATCGTCGGGCTTTATCCACGAATCGTCTTTGGCGCTTCGACGGATGCCGTGATCGAACTGGTCGGCAACGCCTTTGGTCCTAGTCCCACCGCCGCCCTTGGCGGAGGCTGAGCCCATGGGATTCGAGATCGATTATCTGGCGCTGGCCCCCGAGCTGATTCTGGTTGGAACCATCATCGCGGTGCTGTTGCTCGATCTCGTCTTGCCGCGGTCGGCGAAGTACCTCACCGCCATCCTCGCGGTGCTCGGGGTGTCGCTTGCAGCACTGCCGCTCTTGATCATGGCCGTCGATGGCACAACCCGATCCATGTTCGACGGCTCCTACGTTGTCGATGTCTTCGCCTTGGTGCTGAAGGGTCTGTTCATCGTTGCCGGTTACCTGGTGCTGCTGATGTCGGTGTCGTATATCGAAGGCGATCGTTACTACCAGGGCGAGTACTACTTCCTCATCCTTTGCTCGCTGCTCGGCTCGCTCGTAATGGCTTCGTCGCGTGATCTGATCGTTCTCTTCATCGGTCTCGAGTTGACGACGGCGCCGCTGTTCATGCTGGCCGGTTGGCGCAAAGGAGACCTCAAATCAAACGAGGCCTCGCTGAAGTACTACATCCTCGGGGTGCTCTCCACCGCCCTCATGGTCTATGGGATGTCGCTCATCTACGGCCTCACCGGCGAGGTCAGCTTCGCCGGGATCGCTGCGGCCGGGGCGAGCCCGAGTGTTGAAGGCGGCGAAACCGCCGTCGGGTTGGCGATCTTGTTGATCATGGTCGGCTTTGGGTTCAAGGTTTCGGCGGTGCCGTTCCACGCCTGGGCCCCCGACACCTACGAGGGGGCGCCCACCCCGGTCACCGCCTACCTCTCGGTGAACTCGAAGGCGGCCGGGTTCGTGGGGATGCTGGTGATCCTCTATCTGGCTTTGCCGTGGGCTTCTGATTACTGGGCCCCGGCGCTCTGGATCATGGCCGCAGCTTCGATGACCGTCGGCAATTTGGCGGCGTTGCGGCAGTCGAACATCGTCCGGCTGCTCGCCTACTCGTCAATCGCCCAAGCCGGATTCATGCTGGTCCCGTTCGCCGCAGCCGCAGTGGCTGGCGCCGATTTGGCCGAGGCCTTCTCGGCCACGGTGATCTATCTCGTGATCTACTCGATCATGAACCTCGGCGCCTTCGCGGTGGTGATCGCCGGGGCGCGGAAGACTGGAACCGGTGAGATCGACGGCTGGGCCGGGCTCGGCTCCTATGACGGGCGGCTCGGGGTGCTGGCAGCGCTGTTCTTTTTCTCGCTGGCCGGGATCCCGCCGCTAGCGGGCTGGTTCGCCAAATTCGTGATGTTCCGCTCGGTGATGATCGCGGGCGGAACCTCGACGGTGATCCTGGCGGTTATCGCCGCGGTCAACAGCGTCATCGCCTTCTACTACTACGCCCGGGTCATCAAAGCCATCTGGCTCGACGAAGCCCCCGCCCAGGCCCACGCCGACGCCGATCGTAACCATGTCCCCGCCGGTTCATTGCGCTTGGCGCTCCTCATTGCCTCGGCGCTGACAGTCCTGGTCGGGGTCTTCCCCACCCTGGCCTCGGTCTTTGGCGACGCCTCCCGCGTCCTCGCCGCCGGCTGACCATTCCTGCGTAAAAACCCCCGGGATTAGGGGCGCAGACTTACGCAGGAATCAATTCTGGAACTCGTGGTCGAGGAGCGAGTAGAGAAGGTGATCGATCCACCGGCCTCTGATCAACAGCTCCTCGCGCAGGACGCCCTCTAGCGAAAACCCGAGCTTCTCGGCCACCCGTTGCGAAGGAGCGTTGCCGACCGCGATACGCAGGGTGATCTTGTGAAATCCGAGGTCTTCGAAGCCGACCTTCATGACTGCCCTGGTCGCCTCAGCCGCGAAGCCCTGACCGGTGTCCTCCGTCCTGATCCAGTAGCCGATCTCGCCCGTGCGGGTAAGACGTGAAACCTGCCAAGTGGAGATGTTGCCCACATGTCGGCGCGGGTCGGTCCGACGCCGGATCGCCCAGTCGTAGGCCTTCCCTTCCTTCCACGCCTCGATGCTGTCACGAATGTAGGTCGAGGCGTCTTCCTTGCGATATCCCGGATGCGCCCAAGGAAGCCACTCGTTCAATGCGGGCAGCGAGGCGTGAACCGCCTCGGTCATCGCCGTGATGTCGCGACGGTTGAAGCGTCGCAGCACCAGGCGATCGGTCTGGACTCGCTCGGATGGCATCGCCGCGAGAGCCTATAACCTCGCGGAGTGCGAGACCGTCTGCAGCTCCTGTCCGAGCTTCCCTTCGCCGACGGCAAACCCAAGGCAGCGGTTTTGGTCCCGCTTTTCGAAGACGACTTCTCGGAGTTGCGGGTTCTGTTGATCAAACGGCCCGACACGATGCCAACCCATGCGGGTCACATCGCCTTTCCCGGCGGCCGGCCCGACCCCGGTGACCGAGACCCGATTCATACGGCCCTTCGGGAAACCCACGAGGAGGTGGGCATTCCCGAGGACGAAGTTGAGGTGATCGGCTTCCTCCCGGTGATCGACACAGTCGAGTTCCCGATCCTCGTGCATCCGGTGGTCGGGACCTTCGATCGGGGGGTGACTATTCAACCCTCACCCCGGGAGGTGATCAGAGTCCACACTCCCCGGCTCGCGGACCTAGCAATGGCGGATCGTTGGGTCTACGAGACGTGGCGCGACCATAAGGTCTGGTTCTACGACCTCGACGGCGACATGCTCTGGGGAGCCACCGCGCGCATGGTCCGCGGCCTCGTCGGCCTCGACCCCCTGGACGGCTGAGCCTATTCCACGCAGTGCTTGACCGCTGTCGAGACATACCAGGTGCTGTCCCCGAACTGCTCAACGCGGACCGTGACAACAAACCGACCCCCGCGGATCACACCAGAGTCCCACTCATCGCTGGGATGGACTGCGAGCGCGCCGCCGCCATCGAGGTCACTCTGCAAGTGATCTCGGGTAGCGGCCTCGGCGGTTGCAAATCCGTCTCCCCGTGACCGAACGAATCCGCAATCATCAGTTCATCGAAGCAATGGGCCCTGCCCGCCCGCTGCAGGCGGTTGCGACGAGTGCGGAAACCGTCAAAGCGGCCGCCCAGGTCCGGAGCCGCGTCATTCCGAACCTTCGACCGTTCCGAGGTTCGGGTTAACTATCTTCCCGACGAAGTAGCCCGATCACGAGGCCGTCGACCAGGGCCTCCCAGGAAGCTTCGATGACGTTGTCGTGCACCCCGATCGTGCTCCACGAGCGGTCGCCGTCGGAGGTCTCGATCAGCACCCGCACTCGCGCCCGGGTGCCGTCGGAGGAGTCCAAGACCCGGACTCGATAATCGGTGAGCCGCAACTGGTCGATCTCGGGGTAGAAGTCTCGCAAGGCCATCCGCAGGGCCTCGTCAAGGGCGTTGACCGGTCCGTTGCCTTCCCCGGTCGTCACGATTCTTTGCTCGCCGACGAGCACCTTCACCGTCGCTTCGGCAAGGACCTCTTTGTCTGAGCGCCGCTCGACGAATGCGCGGAACGACTCGACCTCAAAAAACCCTTGCTCCCAACCCAAGGTGCGCCGGACCAACAACTCAAACGAGCCGTCGGCCGCCTCGAACTGGTAGCCGACATGCTCGAGCTCTTTGACTTTGGCCAGCACTTTTTTCGACGATTCGTCGTTCAGCGCCAAGCCGAGCTCACTGGCCCGCTGTACTACTGCGGCTCGTCCGGCCTGTTCGGAAACCACCATGCGGGTGAAGTTGCCGACCCCGCCGGGAGGAGTGTGTTCGTAGGCGTCGGGTCGACGGGCGAGGGCGGAGGTGTGGAGGCCTGCTTTGTGGGTGAATGCCGACGATCCGACGTATGGACGATGAGGATCGAGGGCGATGTTGACGATCTCGGCCACGTGGTGTGAGGTTGGAGCCAGCTCGGCGAGACGGTCAGCGCTGAGCACCGGCACTCCCATTTTTAGGACCAGATCGGGGATGATCGTGCACAAGTCGGCGTTGCCGGTCCGCTCCCCGTAACCATTTATGCAACCTTGGATCTGGCGCACACCTGCTCGCACGGCAGCGAGTGAGCTCGCCACCGCGCAACCAGCGTCGTTGTGGAAGTGAACGCCCAATTCAGCGCCTGGCACGACCTCGCCGACCCGCTCCACGATGTGGGTGATCTCGTCGGGCAGCGTCCCCCCGTTGGTGTCGCAAAGCACCAGCCGTTCGGCGCCGGCCTCGTACGCGGCCCGTAGCGCCTTAAGGGCGTAGTCGGAATTTGCGCGATAGCCGTCGAAGAAATGCTCGGCGTCGAAGAACACCCGCCGGTCGTTAGCGGCGAGGTAGGCCACCGATTCGGAAATCATTCGGAGTCCTTCGTCGAGGTCGGTGCGCAACGCCTCCCGGACGTGATAGTCCCAGGTCTTGCCGACGATGCAGATCGTGGTGGTCTCCGCCTCCAACAGGTCCTGAAGTTGACTGTCGTTGCTCGCTCGCGTGGAAGGCCGTCTGGTCGATCCAAAGGCGACCAAAGTGGCATTTCGAAACTCGAGATCCTTCCTGGCACGGGCGAAGAACTCGTCGTCTTTGGGAAGCGCTCCCGGCCAGCCCCCTTCGATGTATGCGACCCCAAGCTCGTCGAGCAGTCCGGCGATGCGGAGCTTGTCGCCGACCGTCAGCGAGATGCCTTCCTGCTGGGAGCCGTCGCGCAGGGTCGTGTCGTAGATTTCGAGGTTGGTCATGAGAGCACGCGTCAGATGTCAGACTAGGAACTCGTGTCCGAGATCTTGCCTTCGTTCTCTGAGCTGGGCGTTGCCGCGCCTTTGGTCGAGGCTCTTGACCGGGACGGAATCATTGCCCCGTTTCCGATTCAGGCGTTGACGATTGCCGACGCCCTTGCCGGTCGCGACATTTGCGGACAGGCGGAAACCGGTTCCGGCAAGACTCTGGCATTCGGGGTTCCGATGTTGCAGCGCATTTCGCCGGCCGAGCCTCGCCGGCCGCACGGACTCGTGGTGGTTCCGACTCGCGAGCTGGCCAACCAGGTGGCCACCATCCTCCAACCGTTGGCCCGAACCATCGACAAGCAAGTCCTCGCCGTCTACGGCGGCACTTCGGTGCGGGAGCAAAGCACGGCGTTGCGCGACGGCGTCGAGGTGGTGGTGGCGACTCCTGCCCGGCTGATCGACCTTCTCGAACGACAGACGATCTTCCTCGACAGGCTGGCCGTGCTCGTGATAGACGAAGCGGACGAGATGGCCGACCTCGGCTTTCTACCGCAGGTGCAATCCATCATGCGCCAGGTCACCTCCGATCATCAAACCATGCTCTTCTCGGCGACCCTCGATCACCGGGTCCAGGTACTCATTCGCAACTACATGACCGACCCGGTGTTCCACCGGGCGCACTCGCCCACGAGGACAGTCGAGAGCTCAGAGCATCGGTTCATCGAGGTGCAGGCGACGGACAAAGCGCGGCTGACGGCGCGAATCAGCGCTTCGGCTGGTCGGAGTCTTGTTTTCGTCCGCACGAAGCGCAACTGCGATCGGGTGGCCGCCGACCTGCGCGCCCTGGGGGTCAGCGCTCGAGCGATTCACGGCGATCTCGATCAGCCACAGCGCGAGCGCGCCCTCAATCAGTTTCGGTCGGGCAAGCTGGCAGTGTTGGTCGCGACCAACGTCGCCGCCCGCGGTCTCGATATCGAGGGTGTCGACGTCGTGATCCATTACGACCTTCCCGAAGACTCGACCACTTATGTTCACCGTTCGGGACGAACCGCTCGCGCCGGAGTGGAGGGGCTCGTGGTGACTTTGGTCTCGAATGAACAGATCGAAACCGCCAGTTGGATCATGCGAGAGGCCGGGCTTCGAGTCCCGATCGTCAAGATGTTCTCCAACGACGATCGCCTCGATGATCTCAACGGCTTCGACCCGGGTGTGCTTCCTGAGCCCCGCAAGCGTCCCAGTGGCCGCAACCGCCGCCGCTCGCGTCTTCTCTAAGAAAGTCCGCCCACTACTTGCGTGGGACGCGCTCGAGCTCCGTCAAGAGGTGCGAGGCCAACTGATCCGGCGTCCCACGGCGTCTCCTTCGGGTGCTTTTGAGCGGTCGGCATACCAGTCAGCAACCACTTGGCGAACCTCGGCCTCGCTGGCGAGCGGATTCTCGCGCCGGTAGCGCTGAGCGACGAGGTCTGCGCCCAGTTGGGTCAGTTCCAAGGCGATCTGCAATCCCGTCAGCGGCATTGCCAAATTCTACCGGGAGTAGCCTCCGCAAGACCACGACCGTCGCGCCGGCAAAGCTCGTTACAACCTGTGAAGGTTTGCGCGACGTATCCCAGCGTAAACCTTCACAGAAGCGCGAGGGCTGGCATGTGCGACGGGCCCGCACGAAAATACTCCCATTGGCGAGCTGGCTCTAATCTCGCTCCCTCGCAGGAGATGATCGATGACCCAGCGGGTCTTTTCGGGAATACAACCAACGGGCGATCTTCACCTAGGAACTCTCGTTGGCGCGTTGGACAACTGGGTCAAGATGCAGGCGACCTATCAGCCCTTCTACTGCGTTGTAGATCTCCATGCGATGACAGTCCCGTACGACCCGGCCGAGCTCGAAATCACCAGACTCAACACAGCCAAAGCGATCTTGGCCGCCGGGGTCGATCCCAACCGCTCGCTCTTCTACTACCAGAGCCAGGTGCCCCAACATGCCGAGCTGACCTGGATCCTCGGGACCATGTCGGGTCTTGGTCAACTCGAGCGGATGACGCAGTTCAAAGAGAAGTCCGATCGAGCGGGCCAGAACCTCGGGCTGTTTGCCTACCCGGTGTTGATGGCCGCCGACATCCTCATTCATCGAGCCCACGTGGTACCGGTCGGTGACGACCAGACCCAGCACCTCGAGTTGGCCCGCGACCTGGTGGAGCGGTTCAACGGCCGATTCGGCGAAGTCTTCCCGCTTCCCGAGCGGATCACGCCTGAGATCGGGGCAAGGGTGATGTCGCTACAGGATCCCACCGCCAAGATGTCGAAGTCCGACGCCGACCCTGACTCGCGCATCAACCTGATCGACGAGCCAGACCTGATCCGCCGACGGGTCAAAGGGGCGGTCACCGACTCCGATCGTCAAGTCCGTTACGACTGGGACGAGAAAGCCGGGATCTCCAACCTGTTGGAGCTGATGTCGTTTGCTTCCGGCTCTCCTATCGCCCAGCTAGAAAACGAGTTCGGCGACGGCGGCTACGGAGCATTCAAAAGTGCGGTGGCGGAGGCGATCGTTGACCGGCTCACCCCCCTGCGCGCGGCCTACCTTCGTCTTGACGACGCCGAAGTCTCCCGGCTGATGCAAAAGGCAGCGATCGACGCTCGGATCAAAGCGGAAGGAACGATGGTGGCGGTGCGGAGGGCAATCGGCCTCGGCAGCTAGCCGAACTTTCGGTGGAGACAGCTAGCCCCCGAGCGAAGTGGTTGTCGCCTGCCGGAGGGCCTCGTCGAGCAAATCTTCGGGCAGGAAGAGGACCAACAAGCCGAGCAGGTTGAAGCCGGCGTGGACGAATATGGCCGGGCCGAGCCGACCGCGGCGAATCGTCAGGTTGGCGAGGATCAGACCCATCACGAAGAAGACCGGCATGGTCATGACCAGCGCCCGGAGGAGGTCGCCGCCGAGACCAAAGATGTGGAAGAGCGCGAAAACCGCGGCGACGATCCATGCGGCCGAGCGGGCCCGCCGGGGGAGGATCGCCCGCAGCAGGATGCCGCGAAACAGCAACTCCTCGGTCACCGGGGCGAGGAGGCCGATAGTCAGGGCCATGTAGATTCGGGCGCCGTCGTTGTTGAGCGCCCGGAGCTCCTCGCCGATCACCTGTCCGCCGTCTCCCTCGCTGATCATCTCCGCCAAAGGGAAGAAGA
>JBPCQV010000135.1:0-10276 GCA_050997725.1 Acidimicrobiia bacterium | reverse complement strand
CGGCAGGCGTCTCGGGCTGATCGTTGGCGGCATCCTGGTTGTCGCGGTGGTGGCGGCGGCGATCGTGAACAGCCTCCGGCCGATCCAACAATTGGACCCCGACAGTCCCGAAGGCTTCGTGCAGTCTTTCCTGGTGGCGATTGACGAGGAGCGATTTGAGAGCGCGCATCAACTACTTTCCTCCGCTGCGCAGGCTGATTGCAGCGCGTCGGATCTGGCCATTGATCAGCCTGAGATGAGCCGAGTCGTAGTCGACGACGTCACCGAGTTCGTTGACGAGACCCTCGTGGTTCTCAATGCGACGGTGGTGAAGGTCGATCTGATTGACCCCTACACGTATGAAACCACTCTTCAGTTCACGCTGATCGAAGAGGGCGGGGCGATGAGAATCGATCAGCTGCCCTATCCCTACTTCTGCAGGTCCAACTGATGTCGCTGGTGCTAATTCTTCTCGCGGTTCTCGCCGCAGTCATCGCCCTCCCCATGGTCGCGATTGCTCGCCGGCGTCAGGTACCGGGCACCAACTCCCCGGCGTTGGTCGTCACCTATCTGATTCTGGTGATCGCCTCGATCGTCGCCACATCGGCCATGTCCTCGATCGTGGAGAGGATTCTTCCTCGAGGGGGCACGGCGATCTTCGACGACGTCGACGAAATCGCGTTGACTCTGTCAACTCTGATTGTCTCGGGCCTCGTCTGGGGCGCGGTGTGGATCGCGCTCGAGAAGCGGCGATCTGGTTCGAGCACCGGCCGCAATCTCTATATCGCCCTGACTACCGCAGTCGCGATGTCGGTGGTTGCCTACGGCGCGGTCAGACTGATCGCCTCGTTGCTGGGCGTAGACGAGTACGAGCCGTCGTGGCTGGCGCAGTTGATCTGCTTCGGCGCGTTGTGGTTGCTCATGGTCCGGTGGCGGGGCGCGGACCTCGAGCTCGACGAGATTCGACAGTTTTGGGGCTCGGTCATCGGCCTGGGAATGGCTGCGTCCGGGGTCGGAATCCTGCTCAGGATCAGTTTCCAGACGGCAATCGGAGAACAACGGATCCTGATCGGCGAGAGTGATTTCTCCCCGGGCCTCCGTTGGGGGTTCTCGGTGCTCCTGGTCGGGGCCGTATATTTCACCCTCTTCTGGCTTCGAGGATTTGCCGGCGGGAGGACTTCCTTTCGCAACGGCTACGCCGCGGTCGTGGCTGTGGTCGCCTGGTTCGCGACACTCCACACATTGGGGGTTGTCGTCTACCAGGTGTTGGAGTGGGTCGTCGGGATTGGCGACCGCGAAACTTCCAGTCAGTTCCGCTCGGTACCCGCCGCAACGTCTACTGCCATTGTCGGGGCGATCGCTTATTGGCATCACCGCGCTTTTCTTGGCACCGAGCGGACCGAGACAGTTCGGGCCGTTGAGTACGTGTTCGGCACCTACTCGGTCGCGTTTTTTGCCGGCAGCTTCTCCTTCCTACTCACCTTGCTCGCGCAGAGAACCTTCGAGACCGGGCAGGTGCTGGCGGACTCCAGCAACGCCCTGCTGGCGACATTGGTAGTCCTCGTCATTTCCGGAGCGACGACGGTTCGCTATTGGGGTCGGGCTCTCCGCCTCGGAGAGCCGCAATCACCCTCGCGCCGGGTGGCTTTGCTGGTTCTCTTCTTCAGCTCGGCGTTAACCGGCGCCCTTGCCCTCATCTTTGTGCTGTTCACGCTCCTACGGTCGGTCTTGGCCGGGGGCGGCGAGGAACTGGCCGAGCCCTTGTCGGGGGCGGTCCCCATCACCTTGGTGGCAGGCGCAGTTTGCTGGCACATTGTCAATCTGAGACGGCAACTCCCCAAGACTCCGGCGGTGGCCACCCCGGAAGCGGCGGCGATGCCAGCGGGTGATCGCTCCCACAGAGTGGTGACGGTGGCCGCCAGCGACCCGGGCCCGCTGCCTTCAATGATCGAGGGCATGAGGTTCTTGCGGCGTGCCGACGGCGTCGGAACCGTGAGCGCCGAAGACGCGCCGGGAATCCTGGCCGCAATCAACGCCGCCGAGGGGCGCGCCGTGTTGGTGACCGTCGACGCCGAGGGTTTTACCGTCGTCCCGCTCCTCTGATGGCTCGCTTCTTCGACACCAGGGCGGCCTACAACATGTTTGTCAATGCCACGGATGAGAAGACTGTGGTGGCGGATCGGGTCGCCTCCGTGGGTGAGTCGCTTGAGATTGGTCAGCCGGGTCTGCGCATCTTCGATGCCGGGATGGGAGACGGGGCTTTGCTGGCCAACGTTATGCGACGTTTGCACCGCCGGTTCATTTACATCCCCTGGCTGGTGGTGGCGAAGGAGATCTCGATCGAAGACGTGCGCCAGGGGCTGGCGCGTCTGCCGGACCGATTTCTTGAGCATCCCGAGTTGGTCGTCGTGGTCACCAATCTGCGTTTTCCCGATGCCACCCAGCTCCGGGTCGGGCCGGAGGGAAGGTGGCGGCAAGAGGCCCTGACGGGGGACACCAGCGCCGAGTTCGCCGAGCAGATCGAAGGGCTTTACGCAGACCTCGCCGACGACTGGGAGGTCCGGACCAACGCCCGAACCGGTAACCCCGTCTATGTCCACCCCGCAGCCGTCGTTCTCTATCGAGCTGACCACGAGTTCCTGCTCGCACCGTTGCTTCCGGATCCGGGCAAGGCGATCGAGTTCGATCTGGCGATCGCCTCTCAGGCTTACCGCGCCTCGACCGCGCTCGAGCGCAAGGTCGGCATCGTCATCGCTCCGATAGCTCGTGCCCTCGCTCCCGGGGGCAGGTTGATCGGAGTCCAGGCCGCCGGCGACGACCCCGGCCTCGAGATCATCCGGGCGGTCTGGCCGGAAGAAAACCCATTTCCTCATCGTCGCTGGGATGTGCTCGCCGAGGCCCGCCGGCAATTGGCTGGCGAGGATCTCCGATTTCCCGACCTCTCCAACGAAGAATCGATCTTTCGCTTCTCGCTTCACACAATGCCGTCGGCTGAAGCCGAGAGCATTGGCACCTCCTCGGTGCTCGCGGCCTGGAACGCCGCCACCTACGTGGCGCAGGTTGACGAGAAGCGGTTGGCGGAGGCGATGGCGGCCGGGACATATCTCGACGCGACCCGGGCAATCATGGAAAAGTACGACGAGATCTATTGGAACGACGAGTCATACGTCATCGAACGAGCCGCTTCGCTATCTTGATTCGGTCCACAGGGTTCCGTCGAGGAGGATTTATGGGAATCATCACGTTCATCGTCGTCGGTCTGATCGCCGGGTTTCTTGCTCGCGCGCTCGTGCCGGGCAAGGATGCCATGGGCATCCTCCCGACCATCCTTCTAGGGATCGTCGGCAGCTTCGTCGGAGGTTTGCTAGCGGTCGTCTTCACCGACAGGGAGTTCAACGAGTTCTCGGCGGCGGGCCTCATCGGCTCGATCATTGGCGCGATCGTCGCCCTCCTCATCTACCGACAGGTCCGGGGCCGCGTCTAGAGCTATACCGCCACGCAAACCTAAGGCGATCGTGGTGGCTATACCACCACACGAACCTAAGGTTTGTGTGGTGGCATAGCCACCACGATCGCCTCAAGTATTTGGGAGGATGGGTCTCCAGGAGATCGAGCAAGCCCTCGCGCGGGCAGACGTAGAGGAGCTGGAAACGCTGCTGACGGAGGACTCGGCAGCCGCGAAAGCCAGCATTGCCGGCCTCGTGCCGCTGCTCTATCTGCTGCGGCGATCGACTGGCACGGGTGCGGATGTTCGCGAGTGCGCCCGGCTCCTCCTCGATGCCGGCGCCGATCCCAATTCCTTCACCCACGAAGACGAAGATGAGTGGGGCGGATGGGACTTCTACGCGGTGCGCAGCGCCGTCGATCGCGACGACGTCGCCTTGATTCGCCTGCTGATTGAACGCGGCGCAGAACGCGATGACGACGCTCTCTATCACGCGTGCGAGCGCGCCAACAATGCGATGCTCGATGCTCTCTGGAAACCTGGCGCGGAGGACTACGTCAAACACAAGCTCGACTTTGAAGATATCGAAGGACTCCGTTGGTTCCTGGAACGCGGTGCCGACGTCAACAAGAACTGCTGTCTCCACCATGCGATAGCTCGGGGCCGTGGCCTCGACATCATTTCCCTTCTGCTCGACGCCGGGGCCGACGTGAATCAACCGTGGGACTACTGGGATGTTGGACGTCGACCCCTGGCCCTCGCGGCCCGGTCCGGACATCTCGCGGCCTATGAGTTGCTCGAAGCGCGCGGGGCGACTGCCGACCTTGACGCAGCGGACGCCGCGGTGTTGGCCGTCGCCCGCGGTGAGTCAGTCGACCTACCGACTGCTCCTCCCCCTGCGCTCGGCAACCCGGAGAACGCCGACTATGGATGGATCCTCGGACAATTCGCGCTGCTCGACCGCGTCGAGATCGTGCAAGCGTTGCTCGACGCTGGATGGGATGTCGACACGCGCGGCTGGAGCAATTTCACTCCGCTTGACCAGGCTGCGATGCATGGGCGAAGAGCGACGGTCCAACTGCTTATCGATCGCGGCGCGAGTCTGACGGACCGGGCCTGGGAAGGCGGCGGGCCAACACCGCTCGACTGTGCGATCTGGGGGCTGAAGAACAACCGCGCCCACGACGGCGATTACGTCGGTGTGGTCGAAGCGCTGGCCTCGGCGGGCGCTCCAACCCAGCATGAACCACCGAGCGGGGATCCGGCTGTTGACGAAGTGCTCAAGCGCTACGGCGTCTGGTAACGCTCTCTCTACATCACCGGCGAGCAGGGCTCCTCGCCGGGAAACAGCGGGCGGACCAACAGCCGATAGTTGACGTCGCCGTCGGTAAAGAACGTGTTTTGGTTGGCCTCGCCAAAGATGGCGAGGAGGTCCTGGGCTTCGGTCCCGTCATAGGTAGCGCAGCGCCAGCCTTCGATCCCGAGCTCGCCCATGTCGGCGAAGCCTTGGGGAAGCGGCCAGTCGACAAAGTTGACGGTGGGATCGTTGGCGTCGAAGAGGCCATCGCCCTCGGTGGCCACCACTTGAATCGCCTCAGGCTGGTACCTCTGGCCGCCTCCCGTCGAGGTGGCGTCATAAAGCTCCTGCACCAGGTTGGCGAGGATGGGCACCCGGGCGTCAGATACCTCGGTCTCCATCCCGAGCGCATAGACCGAGAACTCGTGGGGGCCGTCCTGGTTGTAAAAGGTGACCGTGGTGGTTGGCGCGTCGGCGACGTTGACGATGTCGTCGTTCTCGACCCGGTCGATCTCGACGAAGCCCATCGCGTCGAGCTCTTCGAGCACGAAGAGCATCGTCTCGTCGTCGAGTTGGGACTCCTGCCAGTTGGCGAGCAGAGGTCCTGGGTAGATCTCGATCTGCGGACCCGGACCGACCAGGGTGCCATCTCGCTGCAGGACCAGGCTCGGTCCCTGGCCGACGATGAACTCGACGGGAACGAAACCGCCGGAGCTCTCGACCACCAGCAGCGTCGACTTGGGGTCCTCGTTGAGGTTGAGAGTTTGCGAAAGGTCATCGGATCCTCCGCCGCCGCAAGCTGCGGTCACAAAAATCATGGCGAGCGCCAACGGCGACCCCGAACGTTTAGTTGTCATGCGGATTCGACGTTGACCGGCCGGCGACAGTTCCGGTTCAAAGACTCTCGTAGTCGCTGAGCCCGGCGTCGATCAGGTCAAGGGACCAATCGAGCTCCTCAATGGTTGTGACGAGCGACGGGATGAAACGAATCACGTTCCCGTCGGGCCCACAGTCGATGATGATCAAGTCGCGGGCGAGACAGAACTTTTGGAGGTGGTTGAACGCCGCTGGATCGGGAGTGCGAGCTTCCTGGTCACTGACCAGCTCAACTCCGATCATCAAGCCCAGCCCGCGCACTTCGCCGATGGTGGGATGCTCGGTGGCCATCTTGGCCCACCGTTCGAACGCTCGGGCCGAGAGCTCGCGGGCGTGCGGGAGCAAGTCACCCATCGTGTCCATGACCGCGACCGCCGCCGCGCAAGCTAACGGGTTGCCGCCGAAGGTGGTGCCGTGCGACCCGCGAGGCCAGGCGTCGACCATCTCGGCTGAGGCGCCATAGGCGGAGAGCGGGAAGCCGTTGGCAATTCCCTTGCCCAGGGCGATGACATCGGGCTTGGCGGAGTAGTGGTCGGAAGCGAACCATTCGGCGGTGCGGCCGAATCCGGACTGGACCTCGTCGTAAATGACTTTGATTCCGTGCTGGTTGGCAAGCTGTCGCAGCTCGTCGAGAAACGCGGCTGGTGCCGGGTAGTAACCGCCCTCACCCTGGACCGGCTCGATCAAAAAGGCGGCGATGTTCTGAGGACTGACCTCGTGCTTGAACATGAGATTTAGGTCCCAGAGGCAGTACTCGACTGCCTGCTCCTCGCTCATTCCCCAGCGGAACGGGTGCGGAAAGGGAGCGACAAAAACCGATCCAAGCACCGGGTGGTAGCCATCGCGATATTTGGCGTTGGAGGTCGTATACGTGACCGATCCCATCGTGCGGCCGTGGAAGGCGCCGCGGAAAACCACCAACCCCTGTCTGCCAACCACTTTCTTAGTGAGCTTGACCGCCGCCTCCACGGCTTCGGCCCCCGAGTTGGCAAAGCCAAACTTTTCGATCGCCGGCGGAGTGATCTGGGCGAGGCGCGAGGCCGCTTCGACAATGGTGTCGTAGCGGAAGATGCACCCGGAGTGCAGAAAGCGGTCGATCTGACGATGCGCCGCCGCCACCACCGCCGGATGATTGTGACCGAGGTTCACGACCGCGGTGCCGCAGGCAAAGTCGGCGTAGCGACGACCATCGGCGGTGTAAATCCAGATGCCCTCAGCACGTTCGGCGACGACATCGGTATCGAATCCGAGGACCGGGGCGATAAGTGCTTGATGACGGGAAACGAGATCGCTCAGGGGGCTCCTTTGGTCGTCCGATGCTACCCGGTGACCTTGCCGATCACCTGGGCCTCGTGGCCGGCAAGGTCGACGACGGTGTCGGCCTCACTGGGCGGGCAAATCAGGCAAAAGCCGATCCCGAGGTTGAAGGTGGCGGCCATCTCGTCGTCGCTGATCTCGCCCCATTGCGCCAAGAGCCCGAAGATGGGCGGAACCTCCCATGGCGAAAGCTCGTAGCTCGAGCCGGCCGGCAGGCTCCGGGGAAGATTGCCCGGGATCCCGCCGCCGGTGACGTGGACCGCGCCATGAATCTCGCATTTGGCCAGCACGACCTGGACGGCGGGCGAATAGATCACCGACGGCTCGAGCAAGACCTCGGCCAGCGAGTGGGTGCCCACTTCCTCGTCGAGATCGCGGCCGGCGATGATCGAACGAACGAGGGAAAAGCCGTTCGAGCGGAGGTTGGGAGAGCGCAAACCGACGATCACGTCCCCGGTCCGGACGCGGTCAGCGCTGAGGACAGCCCCGTCTTCGACGACCCCGAGCGCAGTGGCGGCCAAGTCGACCTGATCCGGTTCCATAACTCCGGGGTGTTCGGCGGTTTCGCCTCCGAGGAGAGCCGCTTCCGCCGCTCGACAAGCGGCGGCGATCGACTCGACGATGGCCGTGTCCCGCTCGGGGTCGAGTCGCCCCACCGCCATGTAATCGACTACCGCGATGGGCCTGGCCCCAACGGCGGCGAGGTCGTCTACCACCATCGCCACCAAGTCGGATCCCACGCCATCCCATCGATTCGCTTGGCGTGCCAATTCGAGCTTGGTCCCAACGCCGTCGGTGGTCAGCATCATTATGGGGTCACGGTATGCCGGCGGAATCCTGATCCCGGCCGCGAATCCCCCGAAGCCGCCAACCACTCCTGCTCCCCAGGTGGAGGTGACTGCCGCGGCGATGACCTTGACATGACGTTCTGCGCCGGCGAGGTCCACTCCGGCTCGCCGATAGTCGGTCAATCAGGCTGCCTGCTGAGGGTGATCGGTTCCTCCAACCAGAACTTCCCCTGGGCTCCTTCGACGTCCGTTGGATACTCGGCCGAAAGACAGGCGTGACAGAAGCTGCGGGGATCAGAACCGGCGGCGGCCAGCAACCCTTCGAGCGACAGGTATCCGAGGGAGTCGGCGCCGACGTGCCGGCAGATCTCATCGACCTCGAGCCTGGCTGCTATCAGCGTGCTCCGATCAGAGGTGTCCATCCCGTAGTAGCACGGCCAGCGGTAGGGCGGGGAGCTGATGCGGAGGTGAACCTCGCGGGCACCGGCCTCGCGGACCAGGGCTACGAGCTGTCTCGTGGTCGATCCCCGCACAATCGAATCGTCCACCAAGACGACGCGCTTCCCGGCCAGCGTCGCCGCGATGGGGTTGAGCTTCAGTTTCACCCCGCGGTCACGCAGCAGTTGGTTGGGCTCGATAAAGGTGCGGCCGACGTAGCGGTTCTTCACTAAACCGTCGGCGTAGGGAATTCCCGACACCGCCGCAAATCCCTGCGCGGCCGGGATGCCTGACTCGGGAACCGGCACAACGACATCGGCCTCCACTGGATGCTCCCGAGCCAAGGACCGTCCCATCTCGGTGCGGGCCCCATGGACGTTGCGTCCGTTGAGGATCGAGTCCGGACGAGCGAAGTAGACGAACTCGAACACACACAGCTTGGGATCGGTGAGAGGGAACGGAAAACGGGACCGAAGACCAGTCGCGTCGATGATCACCATCTCTCCCGGCGACACCTCGCGCACGAACGACGCCCCGATGATGTCGAGCGCCGCCGTCTCCGAGGCAAGCACCCAGCCCGACTTGCCCGAGACGGTTTCCGGGAGCCGGCCAAGACACAGCGGCCGAAATCCATGGGGGTCGCGGACGCCGAAAAGCCGGCCCTGATCCATCACGACCAGCGAGAACGCGCCTTCAAAGCCGGGCAACGTCGACGCCAGGGCAATTTCGGTGCCGCGGTCATCGCTGCGGTGCTCATCGACGCCCTCAGCGATGGCGGCGAGCATCACCGCCGAGTCGGAAGTCCCGTGGGGGGATTCCACCGGATACCGCTGGCTGAGCTCGGCAGTGTTGGTCAGGTTGCCGTTGTGCCCGAGGGCGATCGAGATCTGACCAACCTGGCGGTTGGCGGGCTGGGAGTTCTCCCAACGGTTGGAACCGGTCGTCGAGTAGCGGGTGTGACCGATGCCGACGTGCCCCTCGAGAGCATGGAGCGAAGCATCCGAGAACACCTGCGCGACAAGCCCAAGGTCCTTATAAACGGTGAGGGTTTGGCCATCGGAGGTGGCGATCCCCGCCGATTCCTGGCCGCGATGCTGCAGGGCGAAGAGGCCGAAGTAGCAAAGCTGAGCGGCATTCTGACCCGGGGCGTAGACCCCGAACACCCCGCATGCTTCGCCGACACTCATTGGTCCATGGTACGGCGGCCGGAGGCTCGGGAACGGCCCCTGGTTAGGTGACGAGTGGGTGGCGCCACTTCAGGCCAGGGAATCGCGCGAAGTCGCGGTCGGTCGTGATCCACTCGCTGCCCGACTCAATGGCGAGTGCCGCCAGATACGCGTCGGGTATCAAGTTTCCTTTCGCTCCAGCAGACGTGCACAGTCCCGTGAAAATCTCCCAATGACGAGGGCCCGGCGAGATGAGGACGCAGTTCGCCCTGCCGCGCAACTGGTCCAGCCGAGCGAGCACGTCGGATACCGAATTTGGGGATACAAAGATCCCGGGATGCGTGAGGATCCGAACGACCGCGCTCAGGACCAACTCGGACAAGGCGAATGAACCTGGGCCACTGACAACTGACTCCAACCATGCCCTGAAGTCCTCGTGTCGAGGAGTGCCGGCGCGCAAGGCATAGACGAGGACATTGACGTCGGGAAGGATCAATCCTCTTGTTCCATCAAGTCCAAGAGGGCAGCGTTGTCATCGAGATCGACACCGGGTCGGAACTCGCCACCCCCGCGCAGCGGCTCAATCCGAAAGCGCTGACTTTCCTTGTTGGGTTTCTGAGCCAGTGCGGCGCGAAGTGCGTCTTCGATGAAGCTCGTGAGCGTTCCGCCCCGCCGCACCGCCTCCGATTTCGCCCTCCTCACCAAATCGTCGTTCAGGTTGATCGTGGTTCTCATACAGCTAAGCATATAGCAGGCCCACCAATCTGCATATGTATTGATTGATCCTGTAGCCGCTCTGCCATCGGTCAGCTTTAGGGGATGACGGATAGGGGATCGGGCCGGTGTCGCCCGCCAGCAGCATGGGACCACTTTGAGCTGAGTTCCGCCAGCAGCATGGGACCACCTTTCCGCCAGTAATGGGACCACCTCCCGGGGGAGATCCACCAGCACCGGCGCCGTTGTTGTTGGA
>JBPCQV010000083.1:0-4538 GCA_050997725.1 Acidimicrobiia bacterium | reverse complement strand
AGGCGGGGATCAGGGACTGGCTATCAGACCCGGCCAACCAGGAGACCATCCAACAAGTCATCGGCAATTTCGGGACTCTCGGCGGTCGGTTGATCCTTGGGGTGGCGGAAGGAGTGGCGGTGGTCGTGCTCGCGCCGCTTATGGCGCTCTACATGCTTTTGGATCTCAAGCGAACGAAGGAAAAGGCGGTTGAGCTGACTCCTCCCCGACACCGGGAGGAGGCGGTGTTTGTCGCCAGCCAGGTGGCCACAGCGATGGGGAGCTTCGTGCGCGGCCAACTGCTCGTGGCGATCATCGTCGGGATGGCCTCGTCGATCGGTCTTTGGCTCCTCGACATCCCCTTCTGGCTGATCATTGGGATCCTCTCGGGCATTCTCAATTTGATCCCCTTTGCCGGCCCGATCGTCGGAGGCGCGCTGGCCGCACTGGTCGCCCTGCTCGACGGATCGGTAGCCAAGGCGGTGCTGGCGATCGTGATTTTCACGGCCATCCAACAGACCGACAACCACGTCATCACGCCACTCGTCCAGCGCACCCGAGTGCAACTTTCGCCTCTTGTCATCGTTTTGGCTTTGATTGTCGGCGGCTCGCTGGCCGGCCTGCTCGGCGTGCTGGTGGCAGTGCCACTGACCGCCGCAGTCCGGATCATCGCCGGCCACCTGTGGCGCACGAGGATCCTCGGCCAGTCCTGGGCGGAGGCGTCCTCGAGGATGATCGAGCGGACCCCGCCCCCAGAACGTCTCGCCGGGCTCAGACGCCGCAACGTCGCCGGCCAGCAGAAACTGTTCGACACCGCTGAACGCCCGCTCGACGACGTCCCGACCTAGCTTTCGAGCTCGCCGAGGTAGGCCTGGCGCATCTGGGGGTTGGCAAGCAGGCCCTGGGAGGTGTCGTTCAACACGATGCGGCCAGTTTGGAGCACATAACCCCGATCGGCGATCGACAAGGCCATATTGGCGTTCTGCTCGACCATGAAGACAGTGGTGCCGGCCTCGTTGATTTGGTCGATGATCTCGAAGTTCTGCGCGACGAGCAGCGGTGCCAGACCCGTCGAGGGCTCGTCCATTAAGAGCACCTTGGGGTGAGCCATCAACGCTCGGCCCATGGCCACCATCTGCTGCTCACCACCCGAGAGGGTTCCCGCTCGCTGGGTGAGCCGCTCCTTGACTCGAGGGAACATCTCGAAGATCCGGTCGTAGTCGGCCCCGTGATCCTCGCGATGACGAAGATAAGCCCCGATCTCGAGGTTCTCGCGGACGGTCATTCGCTTGAACAGGCGTCGATTCTCGGGAACCATCGTCAGACCATGCCTAACCCGGCGGGCGGTGGTCCAGTCATTGACGTTCTCGCCATCCAAGAAGACCGCGCCCGATGACGGTTTCACGTAGCCGAGCATGGTCTTCAAGGTGGTGGTTTTGCCGGAGGCGTTGCCACCCAGGAGGCACACCATCTCCCCCGGATAGATGTCGATGTCGACATCCTTCAAAATGTGCGCCGGGCCGTAATGGGTGTTGACCCCTTTCAGCGAAAGGATCGGCGTCCCTCGATTTTGCGAGCCGTCGGTCATTGGCGTTCGCTCGGCCGTCCCAGATAGGCCTCGATCACGGCCTCGTTGGTCGAGATCTCGTCGTAGGTGCCTTCCGTGAGCTTCTCACCATGGTCGAGGACGATCACCCGGTCGGACACGTTCTTCACGACCCGCATGTCGTGTTCGATGACGACGATCGTGTATCCCTTCTCATCACGGAGTCGCCCGATCAGCTCGGTGAGCTCGACTGTCTCCCGCGGATTCATCCCCGCCGTCGGTTCGTCGAGCAACAGGAGCCGCGGTTCGGTGGCCATCGCCCGGGCGATTTCCAGCCGGCGGCGATTCGCATACGACAGCACAAACGCGAGCTGGTCATGCCGATAGCCGGCGAGCCTGGTCCCAAAGAACGAGAGGACTTCCTCGGCCCTCGCCTCGATCCTCGCCTCCTCGGCTCGTTGCGATTTGGTCTTGAAGATCGCCCCGAGTAGCCCGGCCTTCCCACGGCAGTGTTGACCGACCATCACGTTTTCCTTCACGGTCATCGTTGGAAAGAGACGCACGTTTTGAAAGGTGCGAGCTAAGCCCAGCTCGAGGATCTGGTTGGGGCGCAAGCCGACCACGTTGTGTCCGTCGAAGACGATGTTGCCGCTGTCGGGGGTCTCCATGCCGGTGACCAGGTTGAAAAAGGTCGTTTTCCCGGCCCCGTTGGGCCCGATGACGCTGACGATCTCCCCCTGGTCGACCTCAATGTTGAGGCTGTTGATGGCGCGCAAGCCCCCGAACGCTTTGCTGATGCTTTCGATGCTGAGCAACGACATCAGCGAGGGGGCTCGGTGGTGGTGGTGGTCGCCGTTTCCGGCTTGTCGCCGTAGATCTCGAGCCAGGCGTCCTGGGACAGCTCGTCGGCGTGGAGCTCCTGGGCGCGCCGCTTGCTGGGGATAAACCCTTCCGGCTTGGTCAACATCATCACGATCAGGAGAACGCCGTAGAAAAGGAACTGGTACTGCGAGAACTCGCGTAGGAGGTTGGGCAAAACAATCAACACCAACGCTCCGAGCGCTACCCCGGGGACGCTGCCCATGCCACCGACGATAATGATCACCAAGACGGTGACCGACACCACGATGTCAAAGGAGTGAGGGAAGACCGATCCGATCTGCGCACCGAAGAGGGCGCCGCCGAAGCTGGCCAACACCGCTCCGACCACGAAGGCCGAAAGCTTCGCGGTGACAACATTTACCCCCATCGCCTCGGCCACCGACTCGTCCTCTCGCATCGCCATCCAGGCGCGACCCCAGCGTGCATTCTGGAGGGCGAAGGTCACGTAGGCGGCGATCAGGACGAAGAGGAAGATCGGATAGAAGTAATCCTGCGGCGTGCTCAATTGCAAGGGGCCGATCCGGAGATCGGGGATGTTGGTGATCCCTTGGGCACCGCCAAAGATGGGGGCGAGCCACTCGGAGTTGAAAAGGATGCGAGCGATCTCACCGAACCCGAGCGTGACGATGGCGAGATAGTCGCCGCGCATGCGTATGACCGGCGTTGCCACCATCAACCCGGCGAGCGCTGCGGCAATCATGACAAAGGGGATTGCGACTATCAAGAGCAGCTGCGGAGTGAATGCCGGCGACTGGGGCGACGTGAGAATGGCCCCGGTGTAGGCCCCGACGGCGAAGAACGCAACGTAACCGAGATCGAGCATTCCGGCATACCCGACCACGATGTTGAGTCCCAGAGCCATAAGAAGGTAGATGCCGGCAGTGTCGAGCACCTGGCTAACGAAGGGGCCCATGACCTTGGGCACAAACCACAGGATGATCAAGATGACGGCCGCCGCGATCAGAGAGAATCTCGTTCGCTGTCCGCGGGGCATCGCCTCGATTCGCCCGCGCAGAGTTGTTTCGCGACCCCCGAGCAGCCAATACGCGACAAAGGCAACGACGAACACGGTGATCGCGCCGACAATCGTGAATGCGCCGCCGCGGTCGGTGAAGAAGAAATCGGTCAGGAACTCGGCGCTGAGACCCGCAAAGAGCTGACCCACCAGGTCGGTGAAGAGCGCAGACATCATTACCCAAACCAAGGCTGGCAACAACGATCGCTTCAGCCGGACCGGGAGGAGGTGAACTCCGGCCCCGATGGCGCCGGCGACCGCGGAGATGGCAACGATGGCGATGATCGCCGCTCCGAGGGGAAGGCCGAAGGTGAGAATTTCGAGGAGCTGCGGTGATAGCTGCACGAAAACGCCGCGCAGATCGAACGTCGACATGAGGACTGCCAGCACCCCGACGCAAAGCCCGCCCATGGCGCCGGCCAAAGCTCCGGCAACGAGATTGCGAGTGTTCGCCCGGGCGGGAGCGAATCCTTCGCGGGCCGTGGGGGATTTCCCGGCTATCCATCCGAACGCGAAGGCCAGCAGGTAGAGGAACAAAAGGCCGAGCGGAAGGATCGGATCGATCAGGAGCCGGGGTTGAAAGGTGCCGACGATTCCGGTCGCAGCCACCAGGACCATCGCCACTCCACCAATCAGCCCGAGCCTCGCGGCTCGGCCGAGGTCGACCGGGGGCGGCAGGCGCAGTTCGACTTCGATTGGGCGGGCGGGCGAAGGGGCGGTCACCTGGGCCACGAAATCAGGTCCTGTCTCGGGAGAGGCGTTCGCCCAGGATTCCGGTCGGACGGAAGATCAGCACCATCACCAGGGCGGCGTAAGCGACGACATCTTTGAGCTGGCTGAACGCCGGGATGTCGTAACCGGCGAGAACCAAGCTGGGCCCAACCGCCTCCACTACGCCCAAACTGACTCCTCCCAGCATTGCCCCCAAGATGTTGCCGATCCCGCCGAGGACTGCGGCGGTGAACGCCTTGATCCCGGGGAGGAAACCAGAGAAGAAGTTGAGGCTGGGAAACACCAACCCCCAGAGGGCGCCCGCCACCCCGGCCATGGCTCCTCCGACGGCAAAGACCGTGACGATGGTGCGGTTGACGTCGATCCCCATCAACGCGGCTGTTT
>JBPCQV010000080.1:0-21304 GCA_050997725.1 Acidimicrobiia bacterium | reverse complement strand
GCCCGAGGAGTCTCGACGGCTCGAGACCGAGCTCCGCACCGCGTTCGCCGACCTAGTCGTGATCGGCCAGGGAGAAAGCGGCCGGGCTGCGGCGCGTGAGGCTGATGACACCGTCATTTCCTTTGATGCGCAACGAGGAGAGGAGGTCATCGGTCTCTACGCCGGACCCACCGTCGTCGCCAAGACCCCGGAGGGGATGGTGAGCGTGCAGTGCTCGCGGGTGGTCGTCGCTACCGGCGCCGCCGAGGAGCAACCGATCTGTCCCGGTTCCGAGCTCGAGGGGATCTTCACCAAACGCGCCGCTGAGAGTCTCCGCGCCGTTGGTGTCGATCTGGGCGATGCCGTCATTATCGACGAGCATCCGCAGCGATTCGAGGGGTCGGGTCGAGTGGAAGCAGTCGTCACTGCCGCCGGCGAGCGGATCGCGGCTTCGACGGTGGTGGTCGACTTGGGCCTCCATCCCCGAACCGGTCTTTTTCGGATGGGTCAGGGGCGGGATGTCGAGGTGGTTGGCGATGCTGCCCTAACCGACTCCCTGCCGCCATCGCCCACCGAAGGGGTTGTTTGCCCATGCTCGGAGGTGACCGTTTCTGACCTTGAAGCAGTGTGGGACCGCGGCTTTCGCGAGATGGAATTGCTCAAGCGGGCGACTCTCGCCGGGACCGGTACCTGTCAGGGCGGGGTCTGCCTTCCTCACCTGCGTTCGTTCCTCGCGGCCAAAGGGGTCTCGACCCCGGCGCCGTTCACCGCCCGCCCCTTGAGCCGGCAGGCGACGATGGGTGAGGTCGCGGCGGGCTATGACCTGCCGCCTTTCCGACGGACCGCGCTGCACGGCGAACACCTCCGCCTTGGCGCCACCATGGACCGCTTCGGCGCGTGGTGGCGACCTTGGCGATACCCGGACCCGGAAGCCGAGTATTGGTCGGTGCGGGAGAGGGTCTCGTTGGGCGACGTCTCCACCCTCGGGAAGATGGAAATCTCGGGCCCGGATGTGGTGGCGCTATTGGAAAAGCTCTATCCGTGCCGGGTGGCAGATCTCCAATACGGTCAGGTGCGATACGCCCTGCTACTCGATGAGCGCGGCTATGTGCTCGACGACGGCCTGATCTGCCGTATCGACGACAATCGCTTCTATCTCACCTTCACGTCGGGTGGCGCCTCGTTCGCCGAGATGTGGGTGCGCGACTGGGCCGAGACCTTCGATCTCGATGTTCGGATTCTCGATCGCACGATGTCGCTGGGCGCGATCAACGTGACCGGACCGTTGGCTGGCGAATTGCTGCGACGAGGGGGTGTTGACTCACCGCCCGCATATCTCGCGCACGTTGATGCAGAGGTCTTTCATGTCGAGTGCCGCATCGTGCGTTTGTCATTCACGGGGGAGGTCTCCTTCGAGCTGCACCACCCCTTCTCCGCGTCGGTGGAGCTCTGGCGTCGTCTCGAGGAAGCGGGAGCGGATCTCGGGTTGTATCCCCACGGCCTCGATGCCTTGTTCACTCTGCGACTGGAGAAAGGTCACTTCATCGTCGGCATGGATTCCGAGTACGACTCGACCCCGCGCCGGCTGGGACTGGAATGGGCTGCTCGACTGAGCAAGCCCGACTTTGTCGGGAAGCAGGCTCTCGTACGCACCAATCGTTTGCCCCTCAACAAACGGCTCCTTGGCTGGGAGATGGAAGGACCAGCACCCCTCGAAGGAGCCGTCCTCTGGCAGGAGTCGACGCCCGTCGGTCAGATCACCTCGGCTCGATACAGCCCGGTGCTGGCCAAGACGGTGATGCTCGGCTGGCTGCGTTCGGGCGAGGGAGAGCCGGGGGGGATTTCCTGCGACGGCCGCCCGGTTCGACACGCCTCGCATCCCTTTTACGATCCCGACGGAGCACGCGCCCGTGCTTGAACCACTCGAGGCCACGCGAGTCGTAGCGCGACCGGACACCCTCGACGCCGCCCGTTTGAACCCGGATGCCTTGCTCCTGCGGCTGGCGCCCGACGACGTTCTGGTCATCGGAGGTGGCGTACAGGTCGAGGACCCGTTCGCCATTGTTGTCCCCGACTCGGGCTGGGTGGCTTGGCGAATCGGCGAGGATCAACTGCGAGAGGCGCTCGTCGGGCTCTGCGCCTTCGAAATCCACCCGGGGTTCAACCAAGGAATGGTGGCCGGGCTGCCGGCCAAGGTTTGGATCGATGGTGATCGGTCGTTGGTGATCGTGGCCGCGGTCTACGCCGCCGAGTTCGAGGAACGGTTCAGATGAACGAATTCGTCGAGAGCCGAGTTCGATTGACCTGGCCCGACCGGCTTCGTTCCGAGTACGACGTCGTCATCCTGGGTGGGGGTGGCCATGGGTTGGCCACGGCCTATTACCTCGCCACCCGTCATGGCATTCGAGATGTCGCGGTAATCGAGCGGGGCTACATCGGCTCGGGGAACTCGGGTCGCAACACCACCGTCATCAGAGCGAACTATGGCGTGCCGGAAGCGATTCGTTTTTACCAACGCTCGCTCGAGCTCTTTCAAGGACTCGAAGAGGACACCGGGCGCTGGATCATGCACAAGGAGAAAGGGCTGTTGTGGATTGCCCATACCGAGATGGGGCTGCGGGCGGAACGCGCCCGGGCCGCGCTCAACCAGGCCTACGGCGCCGAGACAGTCTTCATCGGGCCGGACGAGATCAAAGAGATCTGCCCGCAGATCGATCTCGCGGGAGGCGGGAGATACCCAGTCATGGGCGCCTCGTATCACCCGCGGGGCGCGACCGCGCGGCACGATCGAGTGGTCTGGGCGCTGGCCGAAGGGGCGATGCAGAACGGGGTCGAGGTGCACCAAAACACGACCGTCACCGGCCTGTCTACGAAGGGTGACCGGGTCACCGGAGTCAAGACCGATCGCGGCGACATTTCGGCCGGGGTGGTGATGATGGCCTTGGGCGGGCAGGTGACGACGGTGGCGTCGATGGCCGGGTTGCGGCTGCCGATTCGGTCGCATCCTTTGCAGGCCTTCGTCACCAACCACTACCAACTCGGTCTCGATGCGATCGTCGCCTCCACCGAACTCCTCTTCTACGCAAGCCAAACTGCTCGTGGCGAGATCCTGATCGGCGCTGAGATCGATCGCCAACCTTCCTATTCGTACCGATCGAGCTACGGCTTCCTCTCGTCGTGTGCGGGCCGAGCCTTGGCTTTGCTGCCGTTTCTTGCCGACCTCCGGGTGCTTCGACAATGGGCCGGGATCTGCGATATGACTCCCGACTACTCGCCCGTGATGGGACCAACGGGTCGGGAAGGGTTGCTCGTCACCACGGGTTGGGGAACCTGGGGCTTCAAAGCGATCCCCGCCGGAGGCGAGGCGATGGCCCAACTCATCGCCACCGGCGAGGTGCCCGAGCTGATCGCGCCGTTCGGCCTCGACCGCTTTGCCAAGGACCTTCTTCTGTCGGATCGCGGATCGGCCGGCACCCAATAGTGCTCTACCTGACCTGTCCCAACTGCGGCCGTCGAACCGTGGAGGAGTTTCGCTACGGGGAGATACCCACCATCCCCGAGTCGATAGCCGACCCCGAGGCCCGTGACCTCGACCGTGGGTTCATGCGCACCAACCCCTTCGGTCTCTCAGTCGAACGCTGGTTCCACAACTACGGCTGCCGCCGCTGGTCCACCGTGACCCGCGACACCTCCACCGACGAGGTCGTTTCCCCAAACCCTGGGTAGCAACCGTCGTACAACGACGATTACAGCCCAGAGAAAGCCGGACTAGGGAAGGGGGCGGCTGCCGATCCGCCCGCGGATGCGACGTTTGGATACAGGTTCTTCCGGTTCGTTCCGAATCATCTCCATCCGGTCGCGGACGAAGAACTCGGTGAGCAACACCTTGATCAGCGCAGCCACCGGCAGAGCCAGCAAGGCGCCCACCAATCCGGCCAGGCTGCCGCCCACGAGCAGGGAGATGATCACCAACGCTGGGTTGAGGTTGACCGCCTTTTTCATCACTCGGGGTGCGATCACGTAGTTTTCGAACTGCTGGTAGAGCAACAAGAAGACGACGGAGAAAAGGAGCTTCTGTCCACCCAGCTGGGAGGCAACCGCGATCACCGGGATCATCCCGATCAGGGCGCCGATCGCCGGGATCAAGTCCATGATCCCTACCCACGTCGCAAGAGCCAATGGATATGGGAGATCAAGCAGCAGGAACGCGACAAACGACGTTGTCGCGGCCATCAGGCTGATAGCGAGGTTGCCGACGATGTAGTTCGAGGTGAGGTCGACCGCTCGGTTGACGACGAAAACGAAGTCCTCGCGGGTCGATCGCCTCGTGAGCCGGAAAAGCGCGGACTTCATTCCCGGAAAAGCGACCGCGAAGTACGGAGTCAGGAGCAAGAGGGTGATGACGTTGAAGATCGTCACGACCACTGAGCCGACGATCGCGAGCGGGTCGACGTTCAATCCTGTGGCTCCGCCCGCATCGAACCTCGACGCCAGGTCGCCGATAACTCCTGGGCGATCTTGCAGAGACTCGATAAACGGCGGGATTCCGTCGAGCGCCTGCGCAGCCTGCTCGAAAATCACAGGCAGGACGGCTAGGCCCGCGCCAGTGGCGGCGGCGAGTGCGAGCAGCAACATGAGGGCCATAGCCGCTCCTCGTTTGAGGCCACGCTGCTCCATCCACCTGATCGCTGGCTGCAAACCAAGCGAGATCACAAACGCGGCGACGACGATCAGCAGCAGATTCTGCAGGACCGCCAAGATGCGGACCGTGATAACAACGCAGATGATCACGAGCGCGGCCTTGGACCAGTACGACAACGGCGGCCAAACCTGCTGCCACTTAAGGGGTTCCGAAGGGGAGCCTGTTTCGGAAGGTTCCGCTTCGGGTATCCGCTCTTCGCTCATGTTGTCAGCACGTTCATCGGTGGGGCTCAGAGGTGGGTGACATCAACGAGGGGACAGTGCCCGAAGCGGAGCGATCCGAAACCGAAGCGCCGGCTGTCATCGACCTCACCCAGCCTCGAGCTGTGAACACAGAAATTGGCCCGATTGCTCCTCTGGGCATGGAGCCCCTCGACGAGGCCGAGGCGTTTCCGGCCGATGAGACCGAGTTGGTCGTGGGCGATGTGGTAGCGGCCATTGACGAACGACCTCAAGAGACAGTCACACCAACGGATTCGGCGGTTTGCGCTCGGGGCTTGAGCAAGGAGTTCGAACCGGGGGTGGGCGTCTTCGATCTCGATCTTGATATTCCCAAAGGCTCGATCTTCGGATTCATTGGCCCCAGCGGCTCGGGCAAGACCAGCACGATCCGGCTTCTTACCGGGATCATCGCCGCCGATTCCGGTGACCTAATGGTGCTGGGAAAGTCGCCGCTCGAATTTGATCGCATCGCCCGCTCCTACCTGGGATACATGCCACAGCTCTCCGTGCTTTACCCCGAGCTCACTCTCCGCCAGAACCTGAATTTTGCTGCCTCCTTGTTCAGCGTCCGCTGGCGAGGCCGTCGCCGGCGAGTGCGAGAGATGCTCGATTTTGTCGATCTGCTCAGTGCGCGCAATCGATTGCTACGCAACGCCTCGGGAGGGATGCAGCGCAGGCTTGCTTTGGCGGCAACCTTGATTCACGAACCCGAGCTCTTGTTCCTCGATGAGCCGACGGCCGGCATCGACCCTGTGTTGCGACGCAAATTCTGGGATCGGTTCATCGACCTGAAGGCGCAGGGCCGCACCATTTTTGTGACCACCCAGTACGTTGGCGAGGCGGCCTATTGCGACAAGGTCGGCGTGCTTTCTCGGGGGCGTCTCATCGCAATCGACACCCCCGAAGGTTTGCGCCGCCAAGCGATGGGCGGTGAGGTGCTGGATGTTCGTTTTGCGAGTGCGCTCTCCAGCGAGCAGGTCAGCCGTTTGGTCGAAGCCGCCCACGCCACTCGCTGGGAGGCGCGTGGTCCGGCGGAGTACCGGTTGGTGGTCGAAGACGCCGGCAATGAAGCGGCCGATGTATCGGAATGGGCAGCCAGCAACGGCGTGGTTGTCGAATCTGTTGAGCCCTACCAGCCTCCCTTCGACGATGTGTTCGTCGAGCTTGTGACGCGGCTCGACTCTGAAAAGGAGTCGGATGGCTAAGCCAGTAGAACGCGTCAAAGGCCGGTTCATGCGAGCGATGGCGTTCTTCAAGAAGGACACCCTCGAGGTCTTTCGCCAGCCTCGTTTGCTGGTCACTTTGGTTCTCGGGCCCTTCTTGATCCTTTTCCTGTTCGGCGTTGGGTTCAACCCCGAGCCGCCGGTGCTGCGCACGGTGGTCGTAGCGCCTTCCGATTCGGGCATAGCCGAACGAAGCGAGCAGCTCGTCGACGCGCTCGGTCCGCAGGCGCAACTGGTGGGAACACTCACCAGCGTCGCGGAGGCGGAGGCGATGTTGGCGAGCGGCGAGGCCAATGTCGCGGTGGTGATTCCGTCTGATGTTGTTGAAACTGTTCGAGGCGGAGAGCAAGCGACCATCACCATCCTGCACGACCAAATCGACCCCTTCGAGTCGTCAGTGGTCGCGCTCTTCGCCCAGAGCGCAGTTGATCAGGTCAACCGCGAGGTTTTGGAGGAGTTGGTCGCCGCCGGACAAGGCCGGGCTGCCGAGATTGGGGCCCCGTTGCCCGCCGCGCAGACGGCGGTGGGGGCGATGATCGCCGCGGTGGACGCGAACGATCGCGTAGCTTTTGAGAGCAGCCGGGCCGACTTGGTCGTCAGTCTCGACGAGCTCGCCCGTCGCGTGGCCGCTTCGGACGCGGTCATCGAGGCGGTCGGCGAACAGACTTCGTCCGAGTCCTCCGGGTCTGCTCTCGATTCGGCTCTCACGAACGCCGGCCAGCTCAACCAGCCCGGCGTCCGCGACGAACGGGCGCAAATCCTGAACGCCCTCGAGCAGAACCTCGAGGAGCTGGAGGCCGACATCGAAAGCTTTCAGGCCATCGAACCGGCGGTGCTGGTCAGCCCCTTCCGCGGAGAGTCGTCTGGATACGGGGGAATCGAAGTCGACTTCACGCATTACTACATCCCCGGAGTGGTTTCGCTTCTGGTCCAGCATCTCTCTCTCACCTTTGCCGCTTTATCGCTGGTGCGGGAGCGAACCCTGGGCTCGGTTGAGCTCTTCCGAGTCTCGCCGCTGTCGGGCGCCGAGGCCCTCGCCGGTAAATATTTGGCCAACGTCGTGATTGGCCTCTTGGTCGGCGCGGCTCTGACCGCTGCATCGGTGTTCGCGTTCGGTTTCCAACCAGAGGGTCCCTGGTGGTGGGACGGGCTCGCCGGGCTCAGGGGCGTGCTCGCCTCCCAAGGTCTCGGATTTGTGCTGTCCGCGCTGGCGAAGACGGAAAGCCAGGCTGTGCAATACGCGATGATCACGCTGTTGGTGTCGATCTTCTTCAGCGGCTTTTTCATCTCGACCGCCCGGCTGCTGCCGGCGGTGCAAGTGGTTTCCTATCTGATCCCGGCCACCTACGGGATCAAAGCACTGCAAGACATTGCCTTCTGGGGACGTCTTCCCAGCATCGAGATCATCCTCGGGGCGGTGCTCTACTCCTTTGTCCTAGGAGCGTTGGCTCTCGCCTTCATGCGGCGACGAGTCACCGCCGCCCAACTCTCACGAAAACAACGGCGGTTGGCGCGAGCCGCAGCTTGACCTACGACGTCGTCGTCGTGGGCGGGGCGGCGATGGGGGCCGCCACTGCTTACTACTTGCTCCAGCTCGACCCCAGCCTGGACGTGGCGGTGGTTGAGCGTGATCCGTCGTACCGGCAATCTTCGACGGTCCTTTCCGATGGCAACGTGCGTCTGCAGTTCAACCTCGAAGAGAACATCCGCATGTCCCAATTCGCGTTCGAGGCGCTGGCTGATTTTTCGCCGAGGATGGCGGTCGGGGAATGGCGACCCGACCCGGCGCCCCGCCACCAAGGCAACCTATTTCTCACCGACTCCGACGGCGAAGTCGCGGCGCGCCAAGGACTGGAGCGACAACAGGCGCTCGGCTGCGAGGTCGAATGGTTAGGCGCGACCGAAGTTGCCGCGAGATTCCCCGTCTACGCAGGCAGCGGCTATGTCGGGGGAACGCTTAGCCAGCTCGACGGATCGGTCGATGCTTCCGCGGTCCTTCAGGGCTATGTGCGCCGAGCCGCGGCCGATGGCGCGGAATTCGTTCAGATGGAAGTGACCGCGCTTCGCCGGCAAGGGGATGCAATCAGCGGGGTTGAGCTGTCCGACGGAACCCAGCTCGATTCGCCCGTGGTGGTCAACGCCGCCGGTGCCTGGTGCGCGCCCTTGGCGGCATCGGTCGGGGTCGAGCTCCCGGTGGAACCGGTGATGCGCACCGTTTTCACGGTTGACACCCACGTCGAGGCGTTCGGCCTTCCGAGTGTGTTCCTGCCGTCCGGTCTCTACGTGATCCCCGAGCATGGCAACCGGTTCATCTGCGGCTGGTCCCAACCCGATGAGCCGATCGGTTATGACTTCAGCTTCCGGCGCGAGAAGTTCTTCGACCTGGTCTGGCCGGAGCTCGCAGCTCAATTCCCCGCTTTCGAAGCCGTGCATTTGGCCGGGGGGTGGGCGGGACTCTACGAAGTGAACACTCTCGACGAGAACGGCATCATTGGTGAGTGGCCGGAGCTCGGCGGGCTTTTTCTCGCCAACGGATTTTCCGGACACGGATTCCAGCAATGCCACGCCGTCGGAAGGCATCTGGCGGAGCTAATTCTCGGGCGCACGCCGAGCCTGGACCTCTCACGCTTGTCTCCTGCCCGCTTGCTCTCGGGAATGCCGGTGTACGAGAACGCAGGCAGAATCATCTAGGCCTCGCGCCACTCGGTGCCGTCGGCGCCGTCACGGATCTCGATCTGCACGGTCGCTAAACGCCTTCTGATCAGATCGGCTTGGGCGAAGTCTCCGCGGCCGCGGGCCTCGTCTCGGATTTCGAGAAGGAGCTCGACTACCGGCTGCCAGGGGTTGGTGGCCGGTGCGGGCGACTCCGGCTTCGGCAGGGCCGGACGTGAGACGATACCGGGATTAGGCAGGCTCGAATCGAAGTCCTTGTCATTGAAGTGAGCCTCGCCGGCGCCGAGCACCCGCATCATTCCGGTGACGGCGTGGATTGAGAAGGAGGTGTGCTCGTCAATGCTCAAGACCGAGATCTCGGGTGGCAAATCCGCGACGAGCTGACGAAAGCGCTTGATCCCAATGAAGCAGTGGCTCGTGTCATGGAATCCTCCCTCGTGATTGTTCCAATGCGGGACGACGACCACCGACAATCCGTAGCTCGCGAGCACATCCAATCCGTCAAGCCATACGGGATCGTCGCCGACTTTGTAAATCTCATAGACCGGGATCGACCTTGCTCCCAGCGTCACCGCGGCGGCGCTGGCCATCACCACCCCACCTCCGCGATCAACGACCGCGGCAAGGGCCTCGCGCATGCCGAGCCCGCTCCACACCCGGAGGGCGTAGCTTGGCGAACCAGGGCCGGCAAAGACGACTTCGGACTGCTCCACGGACTCGAGAAATCGTCGTTGCTCCTCTCCTTTGGCGTCACCCCGCCGGAGGCTGGCGATATTCGTCTTTACCCCAAAGCCATCGCGGAAGTGTTTCTCGATGCGGGCGGTGAGTTCATCAGCGTTTTCCTGGAAGCCGTAGGGCGAGTCGAGAATCGTGACTGATGAGGCAGCCACATGTTCGAAGAGATGCCGGTAGGTGGCCTTCATCGACGGACCGAGCTCTCCGGAGCCAATGATGACGATCAAACCTTCGCTCATTGCAGGAATCCGTCTTTCAGACCATTGGTGATCTCGTCCACGACGTTGTCAGGCTGTTCAGCGTGAAGGTCGTGATGCCCTGGCATATGGATCACCCTGCTCTTGGCGAGCCCGGCAGCAAATTTATCCACCTGGGCCGGGTGTCGGGGTGGTCCGTTCTCGGCGAAGAGGATCAGGACGGGAACCTTCACTCTGGTTGCCACCTCGGCCGGTGATTGCTCCCACATCGCTCGCAGAATTCTGAGGTGGTTCTCCAAACTCAGCCGCCGTCTCACCGTTCCATCTGCGAGGACCTCGAGGTTGGCGAGCTGGGCGGCGACGCCTTCTGCCGGCCAACCTGGGTAGTGCTCAGCCCCGCGACCAGCGAGTGCATCCCCCCGCAGGTTTTCGAGAGACGGTGGTGTCAGCAGTTGGAGGGCTTCATCCCAATCCGGCCAAGCGCCCTTGAGGTCGACAAAGCCGCCGTCGACGCAGACCACTCCGCTCACCAAATCCGGGTAGCGCGCGGCCAGCTCGATGACGAGGTTGCCGCCAAAGGACTGTCCAGCCGCAACGACGGGCGCAGTCATCCTGGTCGCTATGAGCCCGGCGAGATCGGCGGTCATCGTTTCGAAATCGAAGCCGTCCGACGGTTTGGCCGACAGGCCGTGCCCCCTCAGGTCGAGGGAGACGACTCCGTGACCATTGGCGTGGAGACCTCTGGCGACGCCGTCCCAGAGCCGGGCGTTTGGGGCAAGGCCGTGAACCAGGAGGAACTCGGGGACGGCATCACCAGGCAACGTCCAGATCGCGAGCTCAACGCCATGACCGTTCGAAACGATGAGGCTTCCATCACCAACGACGTAGGAGCTCCTCGGCACGCCCAAACTCCTCTACTACCTCGGCGACGGTGGCTTTCGACTCGAGGAGTGAAACCCCTTGACCTGCCCATAGCGGTGCGATCTCATAGTTGCGATCGGTCACCGCCGCCGCCATATGGGCGTTGGCTTCCTTGCTTACCGGCTCGCGCTCGTGCCACTCGCGGCTGAAGGCGTTCTGCAAAGCCCGCCCGCCAAACTCCGGCGGCCACGCGAGCTGTAAGCCGGAGTCAAACGAGCGGGTGTAGATGGTGTCGCCGTCGGCCGCGGAAATAACTCGGTCGCGCGCTTCGTCCGTCCATGCCGTTTCCGCACAACCCAAGAACGCGGTACCGACCCATCCGCCGGCGGCCCCCGCCGCGATCACGGCCGCCAATCCCCGCCGGTTGGCGATTCCGCCTGCGGCAACGACGGGGAGCTCGACCCGTTCGAGGACCTCTTGAAGAAGGGGGAGGGTGGCCATCACGTCGCGGCCGTGACCCCCGCCTTCGCCGCCGCGAACGACCAGAAAGTCAAAGCCCGCCTGTTCGGCTTCGAGGGCTTCGGTCAACGTTCCCACCTGCGTCGTGACAACTGATCCGGCGGCTCGGATCGCCTCGAGGTGGCGGGCATATGGTCCGTAGCTGATGGATAGAAGCGGCGGCTTGGCGGCAAGGGCTACGTCGAGAAGTTCTGGCCGTTGGTCGACTACCCAGGCCAGAGTGCCGATTCCCCACCGCTCGGTGCCGTGTGGAAGGCTCGCAACTTCCTGCTCAACCCACTCCGAAGTGGCTTTGCTCCCGATGGCGATCATCCCGAGAGCACCGGTGCGCGCCACTTCGGCGGCGAAGCGTCCATTGGCGGTGCCGCCCATTGGCGCCGCGATCAAGGGCAGGGTCAGGTTGAATCGCTCGGTGAGCCAGGTTGTGATCACCAACCCATTCTTGCGTAACTTGGCGCCCCTAATCCCGGGGTTTTTTACGCAGGAATGGTTTGGTTAGCGGCGGCGGCGTTCGCGACGGGGGCTCGTCGCTGCGGCGCTGGCATCAAGACGGAGCTGAACCTCTTCGAGGGCCGGAGTTGGCCCGCCGGTGAAGGTGTCGACGGCTTCGCGGATCGCCTCGATGTGATCGGGAGTCGATCCACAACATGCGCCGATGATCCGGGTGCCGGAGCGAAGAGAGAGCTCGACGTAGTCGACCATTTCATCGGGGCCGATTGGGTAGGTGAGCCCACCTTCGCTCTTGTAAAGGGGGATGCCGCAATTGGCCTTGGTGATCGTGGTGGCCTCCGGGGCAACGCTGGCGATGCCAAGAGCGGTGGCGACGGCGTCACCCGGTCCAATTCCGCAGTTGGCGCCGACCGCGGCAACGTCCTGATTGCGATTCCACCACTGACCAAGCGCGGTCGGGCTGATTCCCATCATCGTGTGGCCGGCGGTGTCAAAGCTCAGAGTCGCGGTGAATGGCAAGCCGATGGCGCGGGCAGCGTCGCACGCAGCGTCTAGCTCCTCAAACGAGGAGATCGTCTCGATCCACAGGACATCGGCGCCTCCCTCGGCAAGCGCGGCGGCCTGCTCGGTGAAGACTTCAATTCCCTCTTCGGTTGAAAGCGGACCGAGAGGAGCGAAAAGGTCGCCGGTTGGTCCGACGCTGCCGGCCACCGCCACGGGACGATCAGCCAGGTCGGTGGCCCGGCGGGCGACGTTGACGGCGGCGATGTTCAGCTCGGCGACCCGGTCTTCGAGCCGGTGCAGGGCGAGGCGCCGGCGATTGCCGCCAAAGGTGTTGGTGAGGATGATGTCGGCACCGGCCTCGACAAATCCGCGATGGACTTTCTCCACCAGATCGGGCTGTTCGACGTTGAGCAGCTCCGGACAGCCGCCGCCTTCGAGCCCGAGCGAGAACAGCGTTGTCCCCATTGCTCCATCGGCCACAAGAGGCCCGCCGGTGTCGAGGAGTTCGGTGAATGTTGTTGTCTTGGCCATCTCATTCCTTCCGGTTATGAGGCGGCCTTCAACACGAAAACCGCCGCAGCGAGGCCGGGCGGTTCTTCCATCCCGACGCTTTAGCTGCATTTGTTGAGCGCCCGCAAGCTGATCGAATCAAATCGGCGCTGACCACATGTTAAGCGAACTCGGGGTGGATTCCAACCACCCCGAGTTCGCTCGTTCGTCTTTTGTCTCTTGTCTTGTGTCTTTTGTCTTTAAGGAAGCCAGGCCTGCCAGACGTCTTGGTTGGCGTCGATCCATTCCTTGGCGACTACGTCGACGTCCTCACCATCGATCTCCGCCGCGGGCAGCATCGAGAGCTGATCCTCGGTCGTGATCGTGAAGTTCGAGAGGAATGCGAAAACGTCCGGTGCCTTCTCCTCCAGCTGGGCCGACGCCAACTTGATCAGCACGTCTTCGGGGTAGTCACAGTCGATCGCGGCGGGGTCGGTGTAACACTCCGCCGAGTACTCGGGGAGTGTCACGTTCACCAGGTCGTACTTGGCCACGGCGGCGGTAGGGGTCCACCAGTACATGACGATGGGCTCCTGGGCTGCAACGCGGGCGTCGAGCTCGGCGACGGTGGCGGGCTCAGAGCCGGAAAAGACCACCTGGAAAGGAAGCTCCAGGTTGGAGATGATCGCCTCGTCGTACTGCGAGTACGAAGGGTCGGTCCCCAAGAATCGTCCCTGGTCGCCAGTCTCGGCAGTCGAGAACAACGCCGCGTTGGCCGGGTCCTGGAAACCTTCCCAGGTTGCCAGCTCGGGATGCTCGTCGATTACGTAGCTCGGAACGAACCAGCCGATCTTCCCGATCACACCAAGCTCGCCAATGTTGACGACCGTGCCTTCGTCGAGGAAAGCCTGTTCGTCTGCGGTGATTCCCGAGGGCCAGTTCTCGAGAGCGGCGTCAACGGTGCCGTCGGCCATGCCGGTATACATGGCGGCGTTCTCGTCGATCGTCAACGCCTCGACCGGATAGCCCAGGTGGGCCTCGATCAACTGCTTGGCGATCTCGACGTTGAGCGCAGCCGCGGTCCACGGGTTGACCGCGAGATTGATCGTCGGTTTGCTCGAGTCGATCCCCATTGTCGTGACGGTCCCAGCATCACCGGCGGTCGTTCCGGGGTCGTCTCCTGCGGCAGTAGTGCCGAAGAGATCGCCACCGGTGGTGGCGGCGGTGCCGCCGCCGCAAGCCGCCACGAACATGCAGAGAATCATCAAACCAAGCAATAAGCGGTTCTTCATTCGTTCTCCTCTTAGAAGCCGCCCGTACTTTCCAGGCGGTCGATTGGTACATTACCGAGATGTCCGACAATGGCTCTGCGGTCCAAGTCTGCTTGCAGATCGACCATGTCTGGAAGATATTCGGGAATCGACCGGAACGGGCGCTGACGATGGCCGAATCGGGATCGAGCCGGGATGAAATCCTCAAGGCGACGGGCTGCACGGTCGGGGTGCGAGATGTCTCCTTCGATGTGATGCGAGGCGAAACCTTTGTCGTCATGGGGCTTTCCGGCTCGGGCAAATCGACTCTGATCCGCTGCGCTTCCCGGCTGAACGAGGTGACCAAAGGGCGGGTGTTGCTCGACGGCGACGATCTCACCGCGATGAGCGAGGACGAGCTGCGCGAGGTGCGGCGACACAAGATGTCGATGGTCTTTCAACACTTCGGCCTCTTTCCCCATCGCCGGGTGATCGACAACGCCGCCTATGGCCTCGAGGTCCGGGGCGTCGACAAAGCCAAGCGTGTCGAGCGGGCGATGGAGGTGCTCGAAGTAGTCGGGCTCAAGGGCTGGGAAAACCACTACCCCCAGCAGCTCTCCGGTGGCATGCAGCAACGGGTGGGGTTGGCGCGGGCGCTGACCGTCGACCCCGAGATTCTGTTCTTTGACGAGCCGTTCTCAGCGCTCGACCCCTTGATTCGCCGCGACATGCAAGACGAGCTGATCCGGCTCCAAGAGACCATGCAACGGACGATCGTCTTCATCACCCACGACTTTGCCGAAGCGATCAAGCTCGGCGACCGGATCGCCATCATGAAGGACGGTGCTTTTGATCAAGTGGGGACGGCCGCGGAGATGATCACCAATCCGCAGACCGATTACGTCCGCGAGTTCACAAAGGACATCCCCAAAACCAAGGTGCTGACCGCGGCCTCAGTCCTAACGGATGGCGATTCGGGAGCTGCCACTCATCGTGTCCACCTTGAAGACACCATTGAGAGCGTCCTGCCCCACCTCTTGAGCGATCAAGCTCCCGTCGGGGTTGACGATGCCGAAGGAACGGCGGTCGGCATCGTCGACCGAAAGGCGGTTGCGCACGTGCTCGAGGCCCAGGAATGACCGAAGCCCTCGAGGCCCCGGTCGGAGTTGGAGCTCGGCGACTCGACCGGACGGCGGTTTCTTGGCTAATTCTCGGAACCGGAGTTATCGGACTCCAAGTGCTCTTCGCCGGCCGCACCTTCCCCGCGATTTGGGACACCCTGATCTCAGGGCCGATCGATCAGTTCGAGGCCTGGGGACGCGCCAATCGCCTCACACATCCCCTCTTCACCGGGTTCTTCCAGCCCGTGACCGACGTGATCAATTGGGGCCTCACCGCCATCGAAGAAACGTTGCTATGGCTGCCCTGGTTGGTGTTGCCCGTGGCGGTATTTGCCATCGTCGCCCGTAACGGCAACTGGCGCTCGGGGATGGTGGCGGGCCTCGCCATGGTCTATCCGGGCTTGGTGGGGCTTTGGGAGCCAACCATCGAAACGTTGGCGCTCATGGGAGTGTCCGTGCTGATAACAGTGGCCATCGGCGTTCCGTTGGGAGTCCTGGCGGCGTTCCGTTTCCGCTTCGAGCAGGGGATGCGTCCGGTGCTCGATGCGATGCAGACTATTCCCGCCCCGGTGTATTTCATCCCGATGTTGCTCTTCTTTGGCATCGGCAAGGTGCCGGCGGCCGTCGCCACGGTGATATATGCGCTACCTCCGGTCGTCCGGCTGACCGCTCTCGGGATCAACAAGGTCCCGGTCGCGGCGGTGGAGGCATCGCGCGTCTTTGGGTCGACCAACCGTCAGACACTTGTCAAAGTTCAAGCCCCCATGGCATTGCCGACGATCATGACCGGGGTCAACCAGACGATCATGATGGCGCTGGGCATAGTGGTTCTGGCGACTCTGCTCGCCGCCGGCGGCCTCGGCCAGGAAGTGATGGACACCTTGCGCCTTCGCCGTCCGGGACGAGGTGTGGCGGCGGGGCTCGCCATCGTGGCGGTGGCGATGGTGCTTGATCGCGTCAGTCGCTCGTTGGCCGAGCGCGACCGGTCGAAACAGGTCGACAAGCGGTGGGTACTCGGCGGTCTCGCTGTGCTCGGCGGCCTGGTGGTCGTGGGCCGGGCAACCGGCGCGGTCGCATTTCCCACAGTCTGGGGCGTGCGGATTCTCGACCCGCTCGATGCCATCGTCGTTTGGGCACGCGACAACCTGTCGTTCATCACCCGCCCGTTGAACGATTTCCTCGTCGCCGACGTGCTGCTGCCGGTCCGTAACTTTCTCCTGCTTTCCGTTGCCTGGCCAGTCCTGATCTTTGTCACTGCTTGGCTCGCCTGGAAGTGGAAGGGGATGGGACTGGCGATCTTCTCAGCGGTTTCGTTGCTGGTCGTCGGTTTCATCGGCATGTGGGAATTGTCGATCATCACCCTCGTCCAGGTGATCGCCGCGGTTCTCGTCTCGGTAGCAATCGCAGTCCCGATCGGAATTTGGGCAGGACGACGCCCGCGGGTTGAAAAAGCCCTCGGACCGATCCTCGACGGCCTGCAAACGATTCCGTCGTTCGTCTACATCATCCCGGTTGTGATGCTGTTCACGATCGGCCAAATCCCGGGCCTCATCGCTTCAGTTCTTTACGCGATCGTCCCCGGTATCCGGATCACCGCCCTCGGCATCCGCCAGGTCCCGAACGAGGCGATCGAGGCGTCGCAAACCTTCGGCGCTACGCCTCGCCAGGCCATGTTGGGTGTGCGGCTCCCGCTAGCCGCTCCGACGATCATGCTCGGGATCAACCAGGTGATCATGATGGTGCTGGCGATGGTGATCATCGCCGGACTGGTCGGAGGCGGAGGTCTCGGGTTTGAAACCGTCAACGCCGTCACCCGTAACGAAACCGGGCTCGGTTTCGAGGTGGGTCTGGCGATCGTGGTGATGGCGATGATCCTCGACCGCATCACCCAATCCTGGGCTCAACGGCTCCAGCCTCCCTCCACCCCCTAAAACCATCGTTTTATCAGCTAGACCGGCATTTTCAATGCCGGTCAAGCCGCATAGAACGAAGGCCCGTGAGGATCAGGGCCGCATCGGTCGCGGTAAGCCCGATCCGTTGGAAAAGTCCGGGCGCGAGGTTGGTGATCGAAAGTGCGAGCGCGGCTCCCGTAACGAGTCCCACGACCAGCCAAGCCCGCGATGGCCGGTCATGCTGGCGAAGCCAGATCGAGCCCAGCACTCCGACCAAGGCCAGCGCGAGATAGGCGACCCCCGCAAAGACTCCATGAGCAACATCCGTCGCCGGCGACAGGTCGAGCGGCGTCCCCAGCACTCCGATTGTCATCAGCGCGTTCAACCCGAGCGCGATGGCGGCCCACGGTCCCAGGATCCGGCGCATTGGCCAGGACGCTGTGCCAACCCCAATGGCGAATGCGGCTAGGCCCACGTTCATCAACGGACGCGTCGCTGCTTCCACTGCCGCCAGCCGGCTGATCGGTTCTTCGATCGGCGAGTAGCCGGGGAGGAGCAGACCTCCGACGAGCCAACAGCCGATAAACACGACAGGTCCCCAGGCGGCGCCGGCGAGGAGCATTCGTTCCATGGCGCGCCATGAAACAGGGTTTGGGCGCCCTAGTAGCGTCACGGTCTATGCAGATGCCCGAACAGAGGCTGTTCATCGCGGGCCAACGGGTCGACGCGACGAGTGGTGAGACCTTCGAAACGATCAACCCCGCCACCGGCGAGGTGATCTGCGTGGTCCAGAAAGCCGGGCCTGACGATGTCGATCGGGCGGTGAAATCGGCTCAGGAGGGCTTTCTCAATTGGCGCGAGTTGAGGGGCGCCGAACGGGGCCGCGTCCTCAACCGAGCCGTCTCGTTGCTCCGCAAATACAACGAAGACCTCGCCCGCCTCGAAGTTCTGGACACCGGCAAGCCGTGGCAGGAGGCGGTCGCCGTCGATGTCCTGTCCGGGGCAGATGCGATTGAGTACTACGCCGGCCTCGCGGCGTCTCTGCACGGCGACACCTACCAATTGGCCAATTCGTGGGCCTACACACGGCGCGAGCCGTTGGGGGTTTGCGTCGGGATCGGCGCCTGGAACTACCCGATCCAGATTGCCTGTTGGAAGTCGGGTCCCGCGCTGGCATGCGGCAACTCGATGGTCTTCAAACCGGCATCACTCACCCCGTTGACCGCTCTGCGATTGGCCGAGATCTATTCGGAAGCGGGCCTCCCTGACGGCGTTTTCAATGTCGTGCCGGGCGATCGCCGGACCGGCGAAGCCCTAGTCGCGCATCGGGGCGTGGCCAAGGTTTCGCTTACAGGTGACGTTGGCACCGGAAAGCTCGTGATGGCGAACGCCGCCGCCACTCTGAAGAACGTGACCCTCGAGCTCGGCGGGAAGAGCCCGCTGATCATTTTCGAGGACGCTCAGTTGGACAACGCCGTGTCGGCGGCTCTCATGGCCAACTTCTACACCCAGGGCGAGGTTTGCACCAACGGGACCAGGGTCTTCGTGCACGACGATGTGCACGACGAGTTCGTCGAGCGGCTAATAACCCGCACGGCCAAGATGAAGATCGGCGACCCGATGGACCCTGACACCCATGTCGGCGCGCTCATCTCGGCTGACCACATGGAGAAGGTTCTCGGCTACATCGAAGCGGGCCGAGCGGCCGGAGCCAAGGTTTTGATCGGTGGCGGGCGGCCCTCCGATCCAGCTCTGAGTTCGGGGTACTTTGTCGAGCCGACGGTTTTCGATGGCTGCACCGACGATATGCAGATCGTGCGCGAGGAGATCTTCGGTCCGGTGATGGCGGTGCTGACTTTCAGCGATGAGGACGAGGTCATCGAGAGAGCCAACGACACCGACTACGGACTGGCGGCGGGCGTGTTCACTAACGACATTCAACGCGCCCACCGGGTCGTGGCCAAGCTCGAAGCCGGCACCACCTGGATCAACAATTACAACGTCACCCCCATCGAGATGCCCTTCGGGGGTTACAAGCAGTCGGGGATCGGGCGTGAGAACAGCCTCACCACCATCAATCACTACACCCAACTGAAAAGCGTGTACGTGGAGATGGGCGATGTCGAGGCGCCCTACTAGCGATGGCGGACAGGTTCCTCGCAGGACGGACCGCAATGGTGACTGGTGGCGCCTCGGGCATGGGCTTGGCGATGGCCCTCGCCTTGGCTTCGGCTGGCGCCAACGTCTCGCTGGGGTCGCTCCTCGCCGGCGGCAGGAAGGCCGAAGGCGAAGTCGTCCATCTTCCCGGTAAAGGCGAGATGGATCGAGCGCAGGCCTTGGTGGGCGAGCTCGGAGTCGAGGTGCTCGGACTGAGCCTCGACGTGACGTCGGACGAGTCGGTCGACGCTTTCTTCCAGGCGACGGTCGACTCATTGGGTCCGGTCGACGTCCTCGCCAATGCCGCCGGCATCACTGCCGAGCAGACGATCGTCGGCCATCCCGATGCCTTGTGGAACAAGGTCATCGACGTGAATCTCACCGGCACCTATCGGGCGATCAAACGGGTGCTCCCGGGCATGATCGAGCGACAATGGGGGCGGATCATCAACATCGCCTCGACCGCGGCGACTGTCGGCGCGGTGACCTCCGGCGCCTACTGCGCGTCCAAGGCCGGAGTGGTGGGATTGACCAGAGCCGTGGCACTCGAGGGGGCGCCTCACGGAGTGACCTGCAATGCGATCAGCCCCACCTGGGTCGACACTTCCTTCGGGCGGGAATGGATGACCGACATCGCCGAGAAGCAGGAGCACCGGAGCGGAGCCGAGTATGTCGCCGATGTCGAAAAATCGAATCCTCAAGGACGCCTGATCGCGCCCTCCGAGATCGGCGCGCTGGCCCTTTTCCTCTGCAGCGACGGGGCCAAAGGGATCCCGATGGGAGACCTCCGGGTTTCCGCCGGCAGCCTTTGGTAGGGCAGCAAAAGGAACCTAAGGTTTGCGTGGTGGTATAGCCACCAAAATCGCCTTAGGTTTGCGGAGTGGTTGCGACCTCAACGGGCTTTCGACGGGGTGATGACGATCGGCACGCTGTACTTGCCGCAGAACCAGTCCCAGGTCCAGTCGTAAGAATTGAGGAACGACTGATATCGATCGACGTACTTGGCGTGCTCGCGCGCCGGGCCCCGCTCCCGGTCGATCATTGCGGTTCCTTCGATGGTCAGAATGTCCCCGCCGCGGCCGTCGTCGTTGACATGCACCGAAACCCTCGAATTGCTCGCCAGGTTCTTGACTCGCACGCCGTCGAAGGACCACACCAGAATTTCCGACCCGTCGAGCACGTACCAAACCGGCAGGGTTTGCGGTTGTCCGTTGGGGCCAACGGTTGTCAACCACAGGATCGACTCCCGATCCAACCGGGTTTGTTGGTCGGGAGTCAACAGGGAGTCGCTCACTTTTTCTTCTTCTCTTTGGGCGGGAGCGAGCCTACATATTCGAGCGACCGCTCGACCTACTCATCGGTCCGCGGATCGCCGTCGTGCCAAGCCTCCGGCAGCATGACGTATCCCCGCACGGGCCTCCCCTCCATAGGCGCGAACGGAGCGGAGCCGTCGAGCGCGAGCAACTCGTCGGCTTGCTCCTCGGGCAGCTTCACCGCGA
Organism: Acidimicrobiia bacterium; assembly: GCA_050997725.1. GTDB lineage: Bacteria > Actinomycetota > Acidimicrobiia > Spongiisociales > ZC4RG35 > JACCTH01. The sequence goes on along the minus strand of JBPCQV010000080.1, from coordinate 832 downwards.
TCTGATCACCGAAAAGGCACAGGAACATGTTGCCGTTGACGAAACCGGCAAGCTGCCCGAACATCGGCCGCTGCGTGACTTCAGGGGCCTGCGGCAACATGCGCTGGAACAGTTCCCTCTTCGGTGCCCCCGGTTTGGGCATCTTCATTGCAATCCCTTTCTACGTCTCACCTCGTCGACTATTGCCGGGAGAATCTCATGGAGGTCGCCGATAACGGCGTAGTCGGCCTTGGTGACCATTGGCGCATCCGGATCGGTGTTGATCGCCAGCACTTTCTTGGCCGCCATCATCCCCACCCAATGCTGGATCGCTCCCGAGATTCCGCAAGCGATGTAGAGGCTGGGAGCGATGCGAGTCCCGGTTTGACCAACCTGATCGCGGTGGCTGCGCCAACCATTGTTGGTGACAACCCGCGAGCAGCCAACCGCCCCGCCCAAGAGGTCGGCGAGCTGCTCGAGGGTCGCGAATCCTTCCGCCGAGCCAACCCCCCGGCCCCCACTCACCACCACGGGGGCGGTGGTCAGACTGATTCCAGCTTCGACGGTGACCCGTTCGGTGACTCGGGTTCTGGCGAGTGAGTCGTCCAGCTCGGGGTTGAATATGGTGACCTCGGGATCACCGCTCCCCGCAAAGGCTGGTTGGGAATGCGGCGCGACCGTGAGCAACTTCACGAAGGCCGACAGCGTCGCCTCTTCGAGCAAACTCCCACCCCAACGAACTCTTGTCAGCTCCCAGTCATCGTCGGTGGAATCGACTGAAGCAACATTGCTGGCGAGTGGAAGATCGAGCAGGGCGCCGAGATGAGCCATGACCTCATTCCCGCGCTCGGTC
>JBPCQV010000001.1:0-5197 GCA_050997725.1 Acidimicrobiia bacterium | reverse complement strand
CGTCACTAACCGCTGGCAGGCGCCAACGTCTGCGATGTGGCTCTTGATGACTCTTCTCGGCCTTAGCGGCGTGGCCGCCTTTGGTTCGATTCTGGCCGTGTCCGAGATCGCACCGGCGAGCCAGGCGGCGCTCTCCGGCTATCTAATCCCGATGGTGGGTGTCCTCGGCGGCGTCATTCTCTTCAACGAACCCTTGGGCTGGCGACTCGCCCTCGGCGCAGTCCTCATTCTCACCGGCGTCGTATTGGTGGGGCGTCAAAACCGCGAACCCGCAGAAGCTTTCAGCAGGACGCCTTGAGGATCTTGGCGGTAATCGCGGCGAGCTGACGGATCTCGGACGGTGACAAGTGCGAAAACAAGCGCCGCTCCAAGCTGGCGAGATGGGTCTCCTGCACGATCTTGAACTTTTCCAACCCGGCTGGAGTGATGGAAACCGTTACCCCGCGGCCGTCCTCGGCGGCCGGGGAACGCTCGACCAGACCTCGCCCGGCCAGATCGGCGACAAGTCGCGAAACTCGACTTTGGCTGAGGGGCGCCTGCTCGGTCAGCTCGGCCATCCGCATCCTTCCCTCGGCCGAAAAGACCGCCAGGAACAAGAGCACCTCGAAACCTCGCAGGCTTATGCCGTGTTCGGCTTTGAGGTAGTTGATCAGAGCATCAAGCCAACTGCTCACCCATATGCTCGCGCATATGTCTCAGAAGGAGCTTGTGTTGGTTGCAAAGCGGCTCGGAGCCATCGCCATCGCGGTGGTCGCGGCGATCGTGGCGTGGTTCGTGATCGAGAGTCTGTTTGACGTCGAGATGATCACGCCCGCCATGCAAGGCCGGCCGAATATGGACATCAGCGCCGTTCCAATTGTCCTGAGCGTGATCGTGGCCACCTTGATCGGATGGGGAGCTATGGCGCTTGTCGAACGGCGGGCTCAGAACCCCCGCCGCACCTGGACGACCCTCGCCGTGGTAGGAACCCTTCTCTCGCTCGGCGCTCCATTTGCGGGGGAAGGCCTCGATACGACTCAGCGCATCCTGCTCGCTGTTCTCCACGTGGTGGTCGCGGCCGTATTTATTCCTCTGTTCGCGCGAACCGCGGCGAGCCGGCCTTGACAGCCACGTTCTCCCCTGCCGAGCTTGCCTACCTGCAAGGCGAACGGCGTTTGGCTCGACTCGCAACCGCCGATGCTTCGGGCCGGCACCAGGTGACCCCCGTCGGCATGTGGCAAATCAACCACGAGTTGGGCACCGTCGACATTGGGGGCCGGGAATTTCAGACGACCAAGAAGTACCGAAATATCACAGCCAATCCGCAAGCAGCGTTGGTTATCGACGACATGGCCTCGGTCAACCCTTGGCGGCCGCGAGGCGTGATCATCGAAGGACCTGCTGAGGCGGCGGCCGAAGCCGGCGGTCTGATCCGTATCACCCCCGACCGCATCATCTCGTGGGGCCTCGACTAGAACCAATCCTCAACTGGGCCAATCATCAGCTCGGCTCCAGAAAGACGATCGGAATCTTTCGATCGGTCCTCGCTTGGTAGCCGGAATAGCCTGGATACGCCTCGACGAATCGCCTCCACCAGCTGTCTCGATCGCCACCCGTCGCGACAACTGCGCGAGCATCAATCCGACGGTCGTCGATCTGCACCTTGACCGACGGATCGGCTAGCAAGTTGTCAAACCAGTCCGGATCCTTCGGACGGCCGCCATAGGAGGCGATCACGACCAATCGGCGCCCATCACGCAGATAGAGGAGCGGGACCTCGTGCCGCTTTCCGGTTCGTCGTCCACGGGTGATGAGGAGGAGCATGTCATTGCTCACGAGCCGGCGTCCGATTCTGCCTCCGGTGCCGCGGTAGAGCGCCCGATGAATGCTCGACAGGCGCCGGATGACGGTGTTCCTCACTTATTCGAAGATAGCCAGAGGGGCCAGGGCGGTACGCTCCCTGGACCTTGAACCGTCCCATCCTCGTCGCGGTCGCCTGGCCCTACGCCTCCGGTTCGCTTCATCTCGGACATCTGGCGGGCGCCTATCTACCCGCTGACATCTTTGCCCGCTACCACCGCCTCGCCGGAAACCGCGTGCTGATGGTCTCGGGCTCCGATGGTCATGGCACTCCGATCACGGTCCGAGCCGATCAGGAAGGAGTGAGCCCGCGGGAGATCGTCGATCGCTACCACCCCGAAATCGTCGGCTATTGGGATGCCCTCGCCATCTCCTTCGACCTCTTCACCACCACCCTCACCGACAACCACCGCGAGGTCACCTGGGACATCTTTCGAACGCATCGCGAACGAGGCACGATCTTCGAGCAGGAAAGTCTCCAGTTCTTCGATCCGGAAGCGCAACGGTTTCTCCCCGATCGCTACGTCGAAGGGACATGCCCTCATTGCGGTTACGAACAGGCCCGCGGCGACCAATGCGACAACTGCGGGCGAACGCTCGACCCCATCGATCTGATCCACCCGCGCAGCGGACTCTCCGGCGCGACTCCGGTGCAAAGACCCACCAAGCATTGGTTCTTAAGGCTGGGTGCGTTCAGCGATGAGGTGAAGGCCTGGCTCGAGGCCCAGGAGGGATGGAGAAAGCACGTCAAGAACTGGGCCCTGGGCATGATCGAAGAGGGCCTCCCCGATCGCGCCATCACCCGCGACCTGACCTGGGGGGTCCCGATCCCACCCGAGGCCGACACTCTCGGCGAGGGCAAGCGCATCTATGTGTGGTTTGAAGCGGTGATCGGATATTTGTCAGCGGCGAAGGAGTGGGCACTGTTTCAAGGAGCACCGGAGGCTTGGCGCGACTGGTGGCAAAACCCCGAGGCCGAGTCTTTCTACTTCGTCGGCAAGGACAACATCCCCTTCCACGCCGTCATCTGGCCGGCAATGCTCCTGGGGTATGGGGAGCACAACCTTCCCACCAATGTGCCCGCCAATCAGTACGTGACCTTCAAGGGCGCCAAGGCCTCAAAGTCGATGGGTGTTGGACGCTCCATCGGTTGGTATGCCGAGCGACTCGAGCCGGACGCGCTTCGCTACGCGATCGCGTCCATCCTCCCCGAGCAAAACGACACAGAGCTCACCGACATTGAGATCATCCGGCGCATCAACGAGGAGCTCGTCGCGACCTGGGGAAATCTGGTCAACCGGGTGCTGACGATCGCGGCGCGGCGTTTCAAAGGACACGTCCCGACGCCGGCTGCGCTGACAGCTGACGATCAATCCGTGCTCGACGGTGTAGACCGCGCCCTCGTCGAAATCGCCAACTTGATCGAGCGCGTCGAACTGCGAGCGGGCCTACGCACAGCGATGGACACTGCCACCGCCATCAACGTCTACCTCAACGCCCACGAGCCGTGGAAACTCGTGACTTCCGATCCTGATCGGGGAGCAACTGTGCTTTGGGTCGCGATCTCCGCGATTGCCGGGTTGGGCGTCGCTTTCAGCCCATATCTTCCGTTCACCACGCCCACTCTGCGCTCGATGTTGGGAGAGATCGAAGGTGAAGGCTGGATGCGGCCCAAGGTGGCCGCCGGCACCGCGTTGGGCGAGATCAAGCCCCTGTTCAGCAAGGTTATGGATGACATACTTACCGATGATGGATAACGTTTCTCCTTCGATGGAGGAATCGATCCGCGCCAAGCGCCGGCCCTTGATCATCCGTGCCGTGGTCGTGATCGTCGGCACGGTGCTAGTGCTCGCCGGCGTCATCGGCTTGCTGCTACCTGTAGTTCCCGGCTGGCTCCTCATCATCCCCGGTTTGGCGATTCTTGGCACCGAGTTCGTCTGGGCGGCGACGCTGCTCGACACCGCCAAAACCAAAGCCTCGGAGATCAAGGCCAAGGTCGCGACCAAACGCAACCGAGCCGCCTAACCCCATCGTCGCTACGGGGCCCCCTCCCCCTCGCTTCGCTCGGGGACTCCCCCACTTCCGTTGGGGGAGAGTTCTAAAGTCCTATTTATGGACATGAGAATCGAAGCCCTTGTCTTGGGTGTCACCGACGTCGACCGCGCCAAGGCCTTCTACGAGCAAATGGGTTTCAATTGTGACGTCGATCACAAGATGGGCGAGGACTTCCGCGTGGTGCAGTTCACTCCCCCGGGCTCGGATGCATCGATCATCTTCGGCACCGGACTTGGGGAGGCGAAACCCGGAGGCGTGCAAGGTCTCTACCTCTGTGTTGACGACATCGAAGAAGCCTTGGCCGAGTTGAAGCAACGCGGGATCGACGCGAATGGACCCTTCCATTTTGGCCCCGAGGGTCAGACTCCGGGACTCGATCCCCAGCGACAAAAGTACGGTTCTTTTGCCAACTTCTCGGACCCCGATGGCAACGGCTGGCTGTTCCAGGAAGTCGACCGCCGGCAGGAACAGTGACCACAGCTCGGATGGCGGCCGTCACTGCGGCGACCGCCAACTTGCTCGACTTCGTAGGTGCCGACGATTATGAAGTTTTCGCCGCGGCACGGGACTAGTCCTTCGTTCTCTGGGCCGTTATCCGCGCTCAGCGCGGCTGCGAGCCCTGGGTTCGCAAGAAAGTGCTTACTTGGGCGCGTAAACCCCGCTGGTTTTCGACTCTTCGGTTTGCCAAAAGATGTCGGCGATCTCTTCGATGGCGTCGATCAGCTTTTGCGCCACCTTGGCGTCGTTCGACTTCTTGGCATCCCCCGCGGCTTTCAATGCCTTCCAAAACTTGTCATGCAGCTCGGGGAAGGCCTCGACATGGTGAGGCTTGAAAAAGTCGCTCCACAGCACGCTGAGGTGATGCTTGACCAATTCGGCCCGCTCTTCCTTGATGATCACTGCACGCTGCTTGAAGACGTCGTCGTCGGAGGCGGCGAGCTTTTCGCATGCCTTCATCACCGACATTGCTTCGATCATGGCCTGCGCGGGGTCATAGACACCGCACATCAGGTCGCAGTGGGCGAATGCCACCTTGACGGGACTAAACAAACCCATCGAGATCCTCCTCGACTCGAATTCCGAAACCAACATTGACCATAATCGCTCCCGTGTGGCAGCGATTTGTCGTGGCCGATCGGTCGATGGAGCCGGCGCTCGTAGACGGCGATCGCCTCTTCGCCCGTCAGTCACGACGAGCGTTTACCCGCGGCGAGGTCCTCGTAATCCCCCATCCGCACCAGGATGACTTCTGGCTGGTGAAGCGAGTGATCGGTCTGCCGGGCGAAGCAATCACTATCGATTT
>JBPCQV010000224.1:0-12365 GCA_050997725.1 Acidimicrobiia bacterium | reverse complement strand
GAAGGACCGTCACGAGCTGCGACGCAAGCGCCGCCGGTACGAAGACTCGATCGGCAAAGTGGTTCTGCGCACACACGAAGGGGCCGACGAGGGGTTTGACGAGTTTGTTCGTTTGCATCGACTCGCCTCCGGGCCCAAAGGTGAGTTCATGACCGGGGTTCGCGAGCGTTTTTTTCGTCGCTTGGCCGCTCAACCGGGATGGCGAACCGACTTGCTCGAGACGCCCGCGGGCGCTTCGGCTTGCCTCTTTGGTTACACCGATGGCCGGGACTACTACCTCTACAACTCCAGCTTCGACCCTGCCCTGGCGACGGGCTCGCCGGGTTTGGTCGTGTTGACTTCGATGATTGAGCATGCCATCGAGAAGGGCTACGAAGCGTTCGACTTCTTAAAAGGTGATGAGGACTACAAGCTGCGACTCGGTGCAGCCCGCCGACCCTTGTTTGTGATCGAGGCAGAGTTGCCGCGCCCATGATCAACCGCGTCGCCTATCTCTCGATGCATACGTCTCCGCTGCTTCAGCCCGGCTCGGGTGACGCCGGTGGCATGAACGTCTATCTCGACCAACTTTCGCGCACGATGGCGGCGCGCGGAGTTGCCGTGGAGGTCTTCACCCGATTTCAGGACCCGACTGACCCCCCGGTGGTTGACGTGATCGACGGCTATCGGGTTATCCACGTCGCCGCCGGCCCGATGCAGCCGCTTCCAATCTCCGCGCTCCCGCGCTTCGTTCGCGAATTCGCTGGAGCCGTCATCGAACAGCTCCGGCCCGATCCTCCTCAGATCCTGCATTCGCATTACTGGCTTTCGGGCTGGGCCGGGCTTTTGGTCAAGCGAGCGTTGTCCATCCCGCTGGCCAATTCGTTTCACACGCTGGGGCGGGTTAAAAACGACAACCTCCGGATCGACGACACCCAAGAGAGCTTGCTTCGAATCGCGGCCGAACATGAAGTCATTGCCGAGTCCGACTGTGTGATGGCTTCCACTCCCGCCGAGGCCGCGGAGCTTCTCGAATATTACGGCGCCGACCCCAATCGCCTCTGCACCTCGCCACCCGGCGTCGATCATCGGCTGTTTCGTCCCGGCTCCCAGCGGGGAGCTAGGCGTCGAATGGGGCTCGGGACCGGCCCGGTGCTCGCCTTCGTTGGTCGCATCCAACCCCTCAAAGGGGTTGATGTCGCGATCGCAACTTTGGCGCTTGTGCACGAAACCCATCCCGATACGACGCTCATGGTCGTGGGAGGGCCCTCGGGTCCACAAGGCGAAAGCGAGATGAGCAGGCTTCGTCAGCAGGTGGCCGATCTGGGGGTCGGGGGAAGGGTAAAGTTCGTCGGCCCACTGCCCCACGGGTTGCTACCCGACCTCTACCGAGCGGCGGATGTGGTGCTGGTCCCGTCGCGGGCGGAGAGCTTTGGCTTGGTTGCGGCCGAGGCGCAGGCCTGTGGCGTGCCGGTGGTGGCCTCTCGAGTCGGAGGATTGGTCTATGTGGTCGACGACGGCGTCGGTGGTTTCCTCATCGACGGCGAGAACCCAGAGTTGTACGCCAAGCGAGTCGGCGAACTCCTCGATGATCGCGACCTGGCCGCTCAGATGGGACGCGCCGCGACCGACTGGGCCAAACGATTTTCATGGGAGAGAACAGTTCGTCGCTATCTGGAGCTCTATCGCGACGTGTTGCCCCGCGAAAAGAAGCCGTAGAAAATTTTCCACCCTGGTCGGGCGCAAAGACCTGTTGAAACCTGTGGAAACTTGCGAACAACTCTCCGGCTCAGATTGCACGACGAGAGAAGCCGATCACTTACGTCACACTGTTGCGTCGGAGACGACGGAAATGACCTGGTTGACCACCGATGCCCGGTTACGTACTGTCGACGGTGGCAAGCGCCCAAGGTGCTGATCGGTCGGAAAGCCCGTTCGGGGAAGTGCGGGGTCTCGGACCGAGAGGTTTCTCGGGCGTTTGCTCTTGAAGACTGAAGACCCGAAGACCCAAAAGAGCCTTTTCGGGTCTTTTGTCTCTTGTCTTCGGCCTAGAGCCCGAACATCAGCTCGCGGAGGTTGACCGGTCGGACGTCGCCGCGCCCGAGGTCGAGTCGCAACGAACCGAGCCGCAAACCTTGCATTCCCTCCCCGCGATTGGTGAGCACTTTGAGGTTGCCGTCATCGACCTCGAGCCGTCCTAACCCCTGACATCGTCCGTCGGTGTCGTGCACACCCACGAGCAGCCCGTCGAGGCGGCTGGGATCGAGCCCGCTCGGCAAGGTTGGGGCAAAGACCGTCGTGCGCACGCGCCATTTCTCCAATGGCGGAGCGAACGCCGCCATGATGCGTTCGGCTCGCCGTCCCATTCGTTCGTCCGGGCTTGAGGGACGCACTTCCGGCTCGACGGGAGCAATGTGCACGTTGCCCCCAAAAAAGCGCCGAATCATTCCGATGACCGGTTCGAGCTCGCCCCCGCGTTGGAGGGCGACGACCGCCTCCGGCCGGCAGAGCTCCATCTTGTGATACTTCAGAGTTTCGCCGACTACCCCGGCGATCATCGGGCTCGTGTCCATGACCACCATGTCGGCCTCCGAGCGCGCCTGCTCGACCAAAGCGGCAGTTGCAGTCACCTGCTGGAGTACCAGGCGCTCGGGGCTGATCCCGCCCACGAAATGCAAGGCGTCTGGTTCGCTGACGGAATCGAATTGGCGAGGGAGATCCGCCGAGCGCCGAAACACCCGCAATGAGACACACGCCGGTGGCCCCAAGCTCGAGTTGCCGATATCCGAATCGACGTACCCAACCGATCTGCCTTGGGCAAGGGCGGTCTCGATCAACCTTCTGGCCATCGTGGTCTTGCCAGTATCGAGCGCCCCGATGCACATCACCGAGCTTGCCTCGGCCAGCTCGAACGCGATCTCCTCGTGCCGGTTGACCATGGGCGGCATGTTACGGATGGGTGTTGCCCGCCCTAACCTCGCCGCTCTTGACCTCGCCGATCAGCTTTCTGTCCGATTTTGGGCTGCAAGACGAGTTCGTCGGAGTAGTCCACGGAGTCATCGCTCGTCTGGCTCCCGAGGTCCGGGTGATCGATCTCACCCACGGGATCTCCCCCGGCGACATTCGGAGCGGTGCGTTGGCCTTGACTCGAGCGATCCAGTACCTCCCTCGGGGAGTAGTGCTCGCCGTCATCGACCCCGGTGTCGGCACCGCACGCAAGGCCCTGGCTCTCAAGACTGAGGCGGGGTTCTTTGTCGGCCCTGACAATGGTCTGCTGTCCCCGGCGGTGGCCATGGTCGGTGGCGCCTCTGCCATCCATTCGATTGAGAACCCCGAGGTGTTCATCCCCGCCCCCGGAGTCACCTTCCAAGGTCGCGATCTGTTTGCGCCCGCGGCCGCGTTGCTGGCCGCCGGTGAGGCCACCCTTGCTGATCTCGGACCGGAACTCGATCCGGGCTCGGTGATGCCGCTCCTGCTTCCCCTGCCCAAGGTCGACCCTCCCGTGGTTGAGGGAGAGGTGTTCTGGACGGATTGGTATGGCAACGTCCAAACCAACATCGGTCCGGATGACCTCGCCATCGCCGGCGTTCAGGTCGGCGCCGACGTCGAGGTCCGGGTCGGCTCGACCTGGTCCGAGGCGATCTTCGTCAACACCTTTGGCGAGGTGGAGCCCGGTGCGCTGGCGGTCCATGTCGATTCGGCCGGATTGATCGCCATCGCGGTCCGAGGTGGCCGAGCCGATGAGTCACTAAGCCTCACGACTGGAATGCCGGTTGCGTTCCGAGCAATCACCTAGGAACCGAGTATCTCGCCCAATTGAAACACGAAGGCCAGCACGATCAGCGCGAGCAATATCAAAACCACAATCGCGGTAGCCGGCCTCACCAATCCATTCTTGCGTAACTTGGCGCTCCCCAAATTGATCAATCTGGCCGGGGTTTTTTACGCAGGAATGGTCTGGACGCGACGAAGCCCCCGGGGCAAGGGGGCTTCGTCTAGAGAGTGACGGTTGCTCCGCTCATTAGGGGCGGGCTGGGAGGCTCCTGAAAACCCTGGGAATGAACGTGCCCGGGGATATCAGGTGCGGAGCCCGTTACCACTCTCTATTCGAATCATATATCGACCACCGCGGGAAAGGCTTTAGGAGAATTTTTCAGGTCACGGAACAGTGGTGGCGGAGGTCTCCGGGGTCGTGGTGGTGGACGCGCCGCCCTCGGCGCCCGGGGCCGTGGTGGTGGATGCGCCGCCTTCGGTGCCGGCTTCGCCAGCCGTGGTAGTGGCGCCATCTTCGGGGGCGGCTTCAACCAGGCCGCAATCGGTCAAGACCGCGGCTGGATCGACCGCACCGAATCGCACACGCTCAAATGCCACCACCGCCGCGATCTGCTCGGGTGACAGACTGGCGGCGAAAGACGGCATGTTGGCCGTGATCGGCTTGTTGAGGTCGCCGTAGGTGGATCGCCCCTCCGCCTGGAACCCCGAGGAGCCTTTGGTCACCCATTCGATGTGATCGGCACACGAAGCAAATGTGGTTCCCACCCCTGCCAGCGCCGGACCGGTTCCGCCCTGGCCGGCTGGCCCATGACAACCTGAGCAGTTGGCGGCAGTGACCACCTGTCCGAGAAATATCTCCCCGCCTAACGCGACGAAGTCGGGTGCTCCACCGGGCGCTCCTCTCCCTTCGAAGGGCGAGCCGTCGCAATTCTCCAGCACCCCCGTGACCCGATCGACCGACAACTCGGTGCCCTGCCCGCAATCGACGCTCGAAGCCGAGGCGAGTTGCAAGAGGCCGAAAAGCGGGAGAACCAGGAATGCCGCGGCGAGCCAGCGCGGGAGCGAGCCGACGGTTCTTTCGAGCAGACCAGCGGCCGGGACAGTGACCACTGCTGGGTAGCGGAGGGCTTCTCTTGCGTTGACCTCGCTTGGAACCGGCGCCGCGGTTACTGGGGCCGCGGATACCGGGGTTGGGGCCGTGGCGGCGGCGGCCGCCACTTGCGGTGTCTCGGCAGGTTGGGGCTCGGGAGCTGCCTCCGCCGCTGGAGATGCGGGAGCGGGCTCCGGGCTGCTCGCAGCCGGGACCGAGCCTCCTCCCGCCCACGCCGCCAGGATCTCGTCGACGGAAGTCCCGGTGGCTTTCGCTCTGGCCTCGGCCGAACGCTGGACGATCGCTTCGGGAACGCCGAGCGCCGCAGCCGCTTCAGTGAGATCGCTCAAGTGGATTCCCGCAGATAAGTCAGCAAGCTGGCCAGGCTCTCATCGCTCAAACCGGTGGCCGCCGGATGCGACCCTGCCCCGCGGAGCAGGTTGACCAGGGCGGCGGTGTCTTCGGTTCGTCCTCCGATCGCGCTGAGATCGGGACCGATGCGTCGGTAGCCAAACACCTGGTTGCTGTCGGACAGAGTCACCGGGCCTAGTTTGGCGTCGGCGACGACCGCGCGGATCAACTGCGTGTGACAACTGCCGCATCCTTGTTCGAGATAGATCTCCTTGCCCTCCAGCGCGTCCTGGGAGTAGGCATGGTTCGAGGATCGAACCCCGGTCGACGGCTGGGGCAACGAAGGCACGACAAACGCCAACAGAATCGAAAGAAAGAGAATTGCCGACGACCCCGCCAGGACTCCGTTGGTCCGCTGGTTCACGCCAACCAGAACGGGCGGCGCCACCGGTCCGGTGGGACGGGGTGGCGGCGGCGCCTCCGCTGGGGCGGCGACCGGCGAGGCAGGAGCCCGGGCGGGGGCTGCCTCGGCCGGAGCCTCGACCGCGGCGTCGGGCGGAGCGGAAGCTGGCGGCGCGCTCGGCGCCGCCGCGGGCATCGCCCCACCGCCGGCCCAAGCGGCGAGAAGTTCGTCCGCCTCGACGCCATCCGCCTTGGCCCGCGCTTCGACCGAACGGCGCAGGATCGCTTCGGGCACTCCGAGGGTGTTGGCCGCGGTCGCGTAATCCGTCACGTTTGTTTGACCACCAACACCTCTTGCACCGTTGCCTTGCCCGAGGTGAGAGCTCGATAAATCGTTAACGCGAGGCCGATCATCCCCCAGGTGAGGTAAACGAACACCGCGAGGGCCAAACCCGAGAAGATCCCTGCTAGTCCAACCCCGGCCGACCAGCCCGCGCCGAGTGTCTCAAAGGCGCCGCTGAAACCGGCACCCGACCAGGCCACGCCCGAGGTGTAGCCGGCGAGGACCAAGAGGAGCCCGGTCCCGACGCCGCCGATGCTGAGCCGCTTCACCACCTGGTGGGTTGAACGGTCCACGCTCCGGCCGACGAGGTTGGGGACGGCCTCCCAGGCGAAGGCGCCGAAAAGCAGCGCCACCCCCGAGAGCAGGAGCACCCACACTCCCTCCCAGAAGAGAGTCAGGCCAACGAGAACGCTCGCCGATCGGAATCCGGCCAGCGCGGCGAGCAGCGATCCCAGCGTCACCAACGAAGAGCCGGCGAGGGCAGCCTTCAACACTGGCTGCCCGCCAATCGTCGGCCATTTCTGGCCGATCGTCATCGCCAAGTTGGTGGTGTTGGCGAGACCAGCCACCGGCAATGCCAAGCCGAGGACACCGGCGATCCCCCCCAGCCACTCCGGCTGTGGCCCAGCGGCGAACTGGGACGCTCCCATCCAGACGGCCCCGAACGCAAGCGACCAAAATCCAACCCGAGCGAGTTGGCGGTTGGCCAGCGGCTGTCCTGAAACCTTGGGCACCACGTAGTACGCGGCTCCAGTCGCGACCCCGACCGCCCACACATTGAGAAAGCCGGCCGAGAACAGGGCATCGGAAAGCGCGATCCCCAGAGCGGAAAGCCCCGGCAGGTTGCCTGCCAGGTAGAGGACAGGCAGCCAAAGCGCCCCCACCATCGCAAACCACAACGACGGATACACCATGCCGTCCTGCCGTTTACGCAACGTCAGCATTGTCGGACCGAGGGCCAGCGCGGTCAGCCCCAACACCGGAAGGTCGAGCCACCAAGGAAGCGCAAACGGTTCTCGTCCATCTCCCAAACCGAGGCCGACGATCGCCATCGCTGCAGCCACAATCAGGATGAGCAGCGGCAAAGCGCGGTTTAGTTGCTTCTCGAGGGCGAGCGGCGCGCCGGTGAGCCGTGGAAGCAGGTAGAAGATTGCCGCTCCCAGCCCGAGCACGAGCCAACCCAAGCCGAGGGCGGTCATCGCCATCGGCCGCAGGCGGCCAAAGGTAAGGGGTAGGAGCCCGGGAAAACGCATTGCCAGCATCGCCGCCAGCCAGGTCAGCGAACCGATGGCCAGCCAGGCGGCAGCGGCGAACAGATAGCGGGTTGCCGCGGTGTCGGAGGTCAGCAACAACGCTCGTTCACCGTTGTCCCGGACAGTCCTTTGATTGGCGGCGGTGGTCGTCAGTTTTGTTCCCGGGTCGATCCGCCGGGGAGCCTAGAGCCTTCGGGCAATGCCGTCGTTTCTAGCCGTAGTCGCGGTTGGGCGTTATCGAGCGCTATCCAAAAAACCGAAGAACAGGTCGTTCCATTTGTCGGCTTGATCGACGTGGGAACCGTGGGCGGAACCGGAAAGCATGTGGCTTTCGACGACTCCCCCTTTCGAGGCGTATGAGTCGAGCACCGCCCGGATTTGGCCGACCATTGGTTGCGGTGGCGAGACCTCCTCACCGGGCCAGCCGGGGACCACTCCGAGCTTGCCGAGGTTGGCCATGTCCCAGGCCGAGGCATCGGCGACAACGATGTCGGAGGCACCGTGCGTCCAGAGAATCGGGGGCTTGGGTTCGATCTCGGTGATACCCGACCAATTGCAGTACTTCCCCGACAGCGCGTTGAGGATGCCACGGGTTCCAGGCGCGAAGCCGGGCCAGTTGTCCGACGAGGTGAAATCGCCCGGGTAGAAATCGTCTCCGATCTGGGATTTGAACACCTCCTCGAGGAGCGCCTCCTCCCGTTCCGGCGATTCGCGGTGGTCGGCTGACCAGTACGAGGAATTGATGACGTTCCGCGGGGAGAAAGGCGATTCGTCGCTGCGGTCCCTGGCGCCGAGCCGCTCGACAAACTCCGGCACGACCCCGGCTCCTCCGGTCCCTGCGAAGTCGGGGGTGGCCGGGGTGCCTTGCACATCGGTGGTGCCGCCGAACCCGTAAGGCGAAACCGGGTCGATCAACGTGATCGAGGCCACGTGCTCTGGACGGTCCATCGCGTAGTTGGCCACGGCGGCGCCCCCGGTGGACCATCCCAGGAGATGGACCGGCGTCTCGATGCCGAGTGCTCGCACCAACGAGTAGGCGTCGTCTGCCCAATCCCGCAACCCGCGGGTAGCGTCGATGCCTTTGGCCTCGGTGTCGCCGAACCCCCTCATATCGGGAGCGAGCATTCGGTATCGCTCGGGTGCCTTTGCCATCACGTGCTCGAAAAACCGCCCGGTGGCGAGGTTGCCGTGGATCATTACCACCGGCTCGCCGCCGGCGGGCCCGGATTCCAAATAGTGCATCCGCAACCGATCGGTCTCCGCGGTTTGGGATTTGATCCTTGTCATGAGTTCCATCGGTGCGCCAACTTAGTCCGGCGGAGCTTTCAGTGTCCGGCCGCGGTTCGTGACACTCCCGCCGATATGGTAGAAAACTCCTAAATGCACCGACTGGCTGAGCTAAGCGACGATCGCAGGATTCGATTCGGTTGGCTGCTCCTGGTTGCCGGCTCGTTTCTCCTCGTCGTGGCCGTCTGGTGGATCCATTATTCGAGCTTTGCCCGGACCACAGTGATGGATGGACAGACCGTTCCAGTGGTCGTGGATTATTTCAACTGGGTGCCGCGGGGCTGGTATTGGAAGGCACTCGGATTCCTAGCTGCGTTCGCGGCGTCCCAAATGATGCTTCTCGGAGCGGCCATGGTCTTCGTCATCAAGCGCCGGATGACCTGGGCGCTGGCCGCGTTCACCGCACTCCTCGCCTGGATCGAGCTCGTGCTGATCTTTGGCATCGTGCCTTCGGAGTGGCTTAGCCTCAGCCAGACCGACCTCGACTGGTCGCCACAGAAGATCTTCGTCACGATCCCGTCGTGGCTCGTGTTGGGCAATGATGTGGCGATCAGCTTCGCCGCTTTGAAGGACATCATCTCCGGCGGTTATCACATGACCGTGCTGGGTGGCGCGATCGTGTTCGCTTATCTGATCCAAGACTTTGGGAAGCCGCGTAAAGCCGCCTCGAAGCCCACGCCGATCTCGCCCTACGGCCGCCCCTTGGTGAGAGGCAGCGAATAATGCCCCGCGGCGTAGTCGACGAGACCCCTCCGATCAGAGATGACTACCAACTGGCCCTGGTCGATGAAGACTATTTCAAGGACAAGCTCCGGCCCAAGCAGTTTCTCCACATCGATCAGGCCGAATGCATCCTCTGCGAGGGGTGTGTCGACATTTGCCCTTGGAAATGCATCCACTATCTGTCGCTCGACGCGATCGACGAAGCAGTCAATGTGGAGCACCCGGCAACCGACGGCACCAATTACGGATTCTTCATCGTCGATGAGGATGAGTGCACGCGGTGCGCGCTCTGCATCGATCGCTGCCCAACGAACGTAATCTCACTGGGTAAGTTCGATGGGTCGCTGGCCCAACAGGCCGAGCAATTGGGGATGAATCGCACCCCGTGGGAGGTCGACACGGGTCAGCGCGATTTCAAGAACGGGTATGCCTACGGGATGCGCTGGTAACGGTTATGCGCGAGAAGATCAAACAGAGAATCCAGGCGATGAACGAGAGGCTGGCGAACAGCCAGCTCGCCGAGTCGATCCTCCGCCCCGGCTCGCCCTTCAAGAAGGGCTACACGGACACCCCTCGCAACCGCTCCTATGTGGTGATGAACAACGTCCTCTATCACCTCCATCCCGTCAAGGTGAAAAGGCACGGCGTCCGCCTCTCGTACACGTTGTGCCTGGGCGGCCTTTCCTTCTTTCTGTTCATCCTCCTCACAATCACCGGAATCTTCCTCATGTTCTATTACACCCCCACCGGCGAGCTCGCCTACTCGGACACGGCGGCGCTGTCGACCTCGGTGGCGTTTGGCTCGCTGACTCGCAACATGCATCGCTGGGGCGCCCACTTCATGGTCCTGACAGTCTTTCTCCATATGAGCCGCGTCTTCTATCACGGCGCCTACAAACCGCCCCGCGAGTTCAACTGGGTGGTCGGGGTGATCCTGCTTCTGCTCACGCTGTTGCTGTCGTTCTCGGGCTATTTGCTCCCCTGGGACCAACTCGCTCTCTGGGCCGTCACGGTCGGCACCAACATGGCAGGCTTTGTGCCGGTGATGGGCGACCAGGTCAAGTTCTTGCTATTGGCCGGCGCAGAGGTGTCCGCGGCGACACTGCTGCGCTTCTACGTGTTGCACGTGCTCTTCTTCCCCTTCGTGATTGTCATCTTCATGGCGGTTCATTTCTGGCGGGTTCGTAAAGACGGCGGCATCTCCGGGCCGCTCTAGGAGTTCAAAATGGCAGAAATCCCCGAAAGCCTCTTGCGTAGATCAGCCGAAGCCAAGGCCAAGGAGCTTGGGTTGCCCGTCGAGCAGGTGCTCGCCGAGATGAAGGGTGAGGCGCCGCCTACCCCGCCTATGGCCGAGACGCCAGCCGAGGCTCCGCCCGTTGCTGACGAGGCACCGGCGGAAGCGGAGGAGCAGGTCGTGACCGAGGAGCCCGAGTCGTTGTCGGCTGGGCCCGAGACCAAAGTCCCGTTGGAGGAAGAACTCCGAGCAGAAGAGCCCGAAGCTCCTGTTACGGAGGAAACCCCAGCAGAAGTGCCCGAGGCAGCAACGGAAGTTGTTGCTGAGAAGGAGTTGGTGGCGGTCGGCGCGGGCTCTCTGCCCGAAGCGCCTGTAAGTGAAACGCCTTCTCCTGAGGCTCCCACGGTTCCCGAGGCTCCCGTCGAGGCGCCAGAGGTTGAGACCCCTGCGCCCGAGGCTCCACCGAATGGAGCCCCACCCAATGGGAACGGTCGGCGCGCGTCACTGGTTTCGACCCGTCCAGTCGTCCCCGCCACCGGCACCCCCGAAGGAGTACGGACGCAGCGACTCCTCACCGTGGTCAAAGCGCGGGCGATCCAGCAGGTCAAGACCGAGCCGACGGACAAGGTGAACACCTGGCCCCACCTGATGCTGGCCGAGTTTTCGGCCTTGCTCGCTGTCACTGGGGTGCTCGTGATCCTCTCGATCATCCTCCAGGCTCCGCTGCTCGATCCCGCTAACTTCAACGCCACTCCCAACCCGTCGAAAGCGCCGTGGTACTTCCTCGGGCTGCAAGAGTTGCTGTCCTACTTCGACCCTCAGATTGCCGGGGTCACCGTGCCGACGATCGTCGGCCTGATCGGGTTCATGGCAATCCCCTACGTGGACCGGAACCCCTCGACCCGACCGTCGGACCGCAAGTTTGCGATCATGCTCTACACGCTGTTCATGGCCGGATCGGCCACGCTCACGATCGTCGGCGTGTTGTTCCGCGGCCTCGGTTTCAACTTCGCCTATCCCTGGAATGACGGCGTCTTCTTCGACGACATCAAGGACTGGGTGTCATTCGAATGAGCAGCCAGACCCTGATCCTCGTCGCGATCGCCGGCGTGGCGTTGCTCGCCGCCCTAGGCGCCTTCGCCATCGCGTGGCGACGGTCGACTGGAGCGACTTCTTGGCGGTCGGCAGTGTCGCGAGAAACGCAGAAGGCTGATCGACCTGCTCGCGAGCTTGTGCGAGCAGGAACAGTCGAGCAGGCGCTGCCCGAGCACGAGGTCGAAGTTGTCGAAGAGGTGGAGGAAATCGAAGAGCCCGAGCTGGTCCTCACCCACGAGCAGCGGGTGGTCGAGGTCTCCCCGGAGGAAGCGGGCGTCAGCCGCCGTCAGTTTTTCAACCGAGCATTGGGGGCGACCTTCGGGTCTTTCGTCGCCGTGCTCGGCATCGAGCTCTTGGCCTTCATGTGGCCCAAGCTCAAAGGGGGCTTCGGAGCCAGCATTGACGCCGGCGCGGTTTCCGACCTCTTGGTCGCAACTCGCGCGACGGACGGAGGCACGATCCCCGCTTTCATTCCCGAGGCTAGGGCCTATGTCGTCCCGGTCGACGAGTCCAACCTCTCCGATCAATTCGAAGGTCGCAGCGTCGCCGCGGGCGGACTGATGGCGCTTTATCAACGTTGTGTCCACCTTGGATGCCGCGTCCCCTGGTGCGCCACCTCACAAGGTTTTGAGTGCCCCTGTCACGGCTCCAAGTACGACTCGATCGGTGAGTATTCCAACGGACCTGCTCCCCGCAACCTCGATCGTTTCACGGTCGAGGTGGTCGATGATCGCTTCATCATCAACACCGGCGACATCATCCAGACTCCACGCGCTCCGTCCCGATCGGTGGAGTATCCGCAGGGCCCATCCTGCATTGCCGTCGTCGTCGAAG
>JBPCQV010000203.1:0-7502 GCA_050997725.1 Acidimicrobiia bacterium | reverse complement strand
GGCTGAAGCCGGGGCCGCGAAATCCCTCCGGGCTCTGAGTCGTCGCCGCGGCGATCGCCTCATGTGCGTCTTTCAGCTCAAGGCGAATCTCCTCGGACGACTTGCGATGGAGCCAGGGCTCATGGTGGAAGGAGTGGTTGGCAATCTCGTGACCGGAAGCGCCGAGCAGCGAGAAAAGCTGGGCATTCTCTGCCAACGCCGCGTCTTGTCCCACGACGAAGAACGTGATTTGTAAGCCGTGCCGGCCAAGGAGATCGAGAACCATCGGAAGCACTACCTCGAGATAGCTCGGGAACGATCGCCAATCGGGATCGCCGTGGGTCTTTAGGTAGGACCACTTGTTGTCGAGGTCGAGGGACACACTGGCCAGTCGTTCGTTCATGTGCCTGCTACTCCCGGGGAAGGTAATCGCTCTGGCACTTGCTGGGCACCGAGCAGGTGCTCGACCCCGGCTTCGGCCAGCTTGATGGTCTCGTTGACGTTGAGGGTCCCGTTCACGATTTGCGCCGACGAGATCAGGTGGATCCGCTCGATTGACGTGTCGAAGGGAGGGACGGTTTGGGCGTAGCCGAGAGTCGACAGCGCGAACACCTGCCGAGCGCGGGAGATCTTGATCGCCTCGACGTCGCTGCGATCAAACTCGGGATAGATCTTCTCGAGCGCGGCGAGGAACTCGGCCGCAAACTCTTCGTCGGGCCGGTCGAAAAGGGGAGAGTCGGACGGCAGGTACTTAGGGAGATAGAGCAGGCTGCGCCCCCCGAACTGGCTCGGATCGACCAAGGCCGACATCTCGATCACGGCGGTGAACGGGGCCGGGTCGTGGAGATAGGTGACGTAAAAGCCTTGGAGCGGCCGCCGGGTGAGGATCGAGACGCAGACGATCCCCTGGTATCGGCGAGCAAACGCTTTCGCCTCGGATTCGCTCAACCCTTCGATGAGTCGGCCCGCCAGCGGCGAGGGGGTGGTGACGACGACGCGGTCGAAGGTTTCGCTTCCCATCTCGGTCTGCACTTCCCGTCGGGTGGTGATTGTCTTAACTGCGGTGCCCAACCGCACATCGACTCCGGCCGCGGTCAAAGCCGCCCCCAATCGCTCGAGGATCCGGGCGTAACCGCCGGGCACATAGCCGAACAGCTCCTTCTTCAACCCGGTTCTTCGCGCCGCGTAGAGACGCTGGATCGTCGCCCAAATGAAAGCCGCCGAGGTTGCCCGGTACTCGTCACCGAGCTTGGACTGGAGCAGAGGCAGCCAAAAGCGGTTGAACACCTTGCGGCCCGACCAGCGGACCAGCCAATCTTCGACTCGAGTCACATCGAGACGCTGCCAGTTCCGCACCCGCGAGCCGTAGAAGATCGTGAACCCGAGCCGGGCTTTGTCGATCAGCGAGAGCGGCGGGAAGCGGAGGAACTCGAGAGTGTTGGAGACCGAATGGACCTTGCCCGCGAAGAGGCTCCCGGTCCTGGTCTCGACCCACCGGATCTCCGAGTCGAGACCGAGCTCGTCGAGCACGGCGCGGAGGTAGCTGTCCGACAGCAACGTGACGTGGTAGTGCCGGTCCCAATGCACGTCGCCCAACCGCCACGCGGAGGCGAGCCCACCCAGCGCCGGCGCCGCCTCATACAGCGTCACTTCGCGACCAGCGCGGGCGAGTCGCAGCGCCACCACCGAGCCCAGCATTCCGCCGCCCACGACGGCGACTCGTTCGCCGCTCATCGTTCGACCACCTCGCCCGCTTTGAGCGAGTAGAGGCGGGCGCAGCGCTGGCAGACGAGCTCGGCCGATGGCTCGGTTTCGGCTTCAAAGCGGATCAGGGGTTGGCCGCATCGACACACCGCGCCGAAACTGCGAGCCGGGTTGCCGAGCGCAAGATGAAAGGCGGGCACGGGCTTGGTGACGACGCTGCCCATGCCGATCATGCTCCAACGCCCGAGCTCGATGCCGGGCCCGATCACCGCCCCGGCTCCGATCGTCGCTCCCTCGCGCACAATCGTCAGGGCCAGGTCCGCATCCGGCTCCGATGGTCGCAAGGTGGCGAGCTCGGGGTCGGTGGCGCGGGGAAAGCGGTCGTTGGTGAACACTGTGCCGGCGCTGACCATCACTCCGTCTTCGATCCGGACCCCGGCGCAGATATAGACCTGGGCGTTGATCTTGACCTTGTTCCCAATCTCGACGTCGTAGGCAACATAGGTCTTCTCCCCAATGATGCAGTCCGATCCAATACGTGTCGGAGCGCGGACATGGACCGAATCCCAAACGGCAGTTCCTCCACCGATCTCCACCCCCTTTTCGACAATGGCGGTTTCGTGAATGAACGGGAGCCGGCTCACCGGGCGAGCGCAGGATCGGTCGGGCCTTCGACGCCGACCCAATCATGGGCGCCGAGCGATGCGTAGGCAGCATCGATCACCTTGACGGAGGCCAGCCCGTCTTCGGCGGTGATTCGCAGAGGCTCGCGACCCCTAATCGCCGCGCTGAAGTTGGCGAGCTGATCGGCCACGGCCTTGAACTTGTCGTAGCCCTGCCCAAAGACGACCCAGCTCGGACTGGAGGATTGGCGAAATCGGGAATCCTTCCACCCCACCCGGACGGTGCCTTCGGACCCGTAGATGTCGAGATAGCTGTCGCGCTCCTTGTCAAGGGTCCAGGAGAGGTCGACGGTCGCTCGCACGGCATCGTGGCTGCGGAGAAACACCTGGGCGGTGTCTTCGACTTCGAGGCTTTGCACCCGGCGGCCCTCGACCGCCATCACCTGGGCGATGGGTCCGAGGAAAAAGCGGACGATGTCGACTGAATGGGTGCCGTTATCGATGAGCACACCGCCGCCGGCGACACTGCGGTCGGAGTTCCACCGATTCGACATCTCCACCCTCGAGGCGAACGTGTTCTCGAGCAGGATGATCTCGCCGAGGATCCCGGAAGCGACGATGCTGCGCGCCCGCACCACATCGTCGACGTAGCGAAACTTGGAGGCCATCGTCAGCACTGCCCCCGACTGGCGAGCAGCGTCCAACATGGCGCGGGCTTCCGCCACCGAGATCGCCAGCGGCTCCTCGCACATGACATGAATGCCCCAGGTCAGAAGGTCGTGCGCGATCGTTGCGTGAGTGTTGGGTGGGGTACAGATCAGGGCCGCATCTACTCCCGCCTCCGCTAGCGCGAGATGGTCCGGGTAGACGCGCGAATCGAGCTCGCGGGCGATCCTTTCGGCGGGTTCGATATGCGTGTCGACCACCCCGACGACCTTGATGTCCTCGCACACTGCGAGCACGGGTGCATAAACGCTGCCGATCCGTCCGGCGCCGATGAGACCAAATCGCAGGGGGGTCATGAGCCCCCTCGCAGCCTCTCGACGCCGGCCCGAATCGCTGTGGCCAGCGATTCGGCCGTCGACTGATCGAAGCGTTCGTTCCAGGGGAGAACCAGCACCCGGTCAAGAAATTGAAACGTTCCCGGAAACCGCTCGACCCGATAATCCAAGGCTTCGGCGCTGGCCAAGGTGAATGGGTAACGGCTGGTTCCAAACGTCCTCTGGTCGACGAAGACCCCGCACTGGAAGGCCGGTTTCTTGATATATCGCGGGGTGGAGGGGACCCCCGCGTCCCGCAGGGTTTCGGCCAAAGCGGCCGGTCCTCCTGCGAGGTCAACCAAGAGCGGGTAGCGCCAGTAGCTATGCTCATTGTCAGTGCCGACTGGTGTGGGCCGGATGCCTTCGATCCCTTCAAGCATTTCACTGAGAACGCCCGCCGTGGCCACCCGTTGTTTCACCGTTTCGTCGAGACGGCTCAACTGTGCGAGGGCAACGGCACCGGCGAGCTCGGACATGCGATAGTTGAGGGCCAAGAAATCGTGGTCCGAAGTGGGCGCGTCGTAATCCCAGGCCTTGTTGACGTAGCGCCGAGCGCGATCAGCGTGTGACCGCTGGTTGGTCGCTACCAGGCCGCCTTCGCCGGCCGTGATGTGCTTGCCTTGTTGGAGGCTGAACACTGCGGCGTCGCCCATCGTCCCCGTGAGCCGCCCGTGGCACCTCGCTCCAAAGGCCTGGGCGCAGTCATCGAGCACGAATAGTCCGTGAGCCTGCGCCAAGTCGATGATCGGCGGCATCTCACTGGGGTTGCCGAAGAGATGGGTCACGATGATTGCCCGCGACCGAGGGCTCAACCGCTCCGAAATGCTCTCAGCAGTCAGGAGCCCGGTGTCGGCATCGACATCGGCAAAGACGGGGATCAGCCCCTGGTACAGAATCGGAGCGACCGCTCCCATGTCGGTAATGCCCGAGGTGATGACCTCGCTCCCCGGCTCGAAGTCGCAAGCCGCCAGGACCGAATGGACTGCGCCAGTGCCAGACGAGCAAGCAACGACGTTCTCCAGCCCCAGATAGGAGGCGAAGTCGCGCTCGAGACGCTTGACGAACTGACCTTTGGGGGCGAAGAGAGTCCCCGAGTCAAGAACCTCGTTCAGGTAGCTCACCTCGAGCTCACCGAAGGACCGCCCGCTCTGATCCTGATCCGACGGCAACCGAACGTTCGGCGTATTCTCCGCCATGCCCACCCGGCCTCCCATCTTCCAAGTTCCCGCAAATTATGCTATTGCCCCAAATGGAGGGCGCAACGGGAGATTTGACGGCGGAGCGCACTAATTGGCTCCAAAGTCTCCTCGGAACTGCCCTGATTCTCGTCGCCAGCTCATTGACGGTGGGTCTCAAAGTGCCCTTCGAGAACGAATTGATCTATTTGACCCTGTTGCGCCACCGGGCGGACCCCACGTACCTCCCGGGCGACTGGACCTTCAGCGCGGGGTTTGAGGAGTTCTTTGTCTGGCTGAATGTGTTCGGACCGCTCACCGATGTCTTCGGGATCGAGACCGTGGCCTGGGCCGGGCGTCTCCTGACCTGGGCGGCGATTGGATGGGCATTGCTGGCGATCGGCCGCCGGGTGGGGGCTCGGCCCCTGTACAGCGCCATCGGGATGGTTCTCTGGCTGGGCCTGAGCCAAAGCATGGGAGTGGGGGCCACCCGGATCATCTCGGAGTTTCAGGCCCGATCGGTGTCCTATGCCTTGTTGCTCGGCGCCCTGGCGCTGGCGCTCGACAAGAAGGTTCCCTTGGCCTTGTTGGCCTCGGGGGTGGCTTTCGCGTTCCATCCCGGGGTGGGCATCTGGGGCTCGAGCGCCTTGGTGATCTCGCTGTTGGTGTTGCGCGAAACCCGCTTCCAGTCCCTGCGCTGGATCTGGCTGCCGGTCCTCGCCGCTCTGCCCGGCGTCATTCCGCAGTTGTTGTCATTTCTGGAGGCGGAAATGTCGGCGGGGGACGCCAGGTTTCTCGCGCTGCAGAAGATTCCCTTCCATTCCGACCCGTTCTCCTTCGGGGTTCGGGGCCCTGTGTTGCTCGTGCTCCTGCTTGCTTTCAACCTGGCCTTTGCCTGGCGCTGGCGCGCCGAATTCGTCCATCGACTGCTCGGGATCTTCCAGCTCGTGGGTCTGATTCCGGTAGTGCTGGGGGTAATTGCCCGGGTACTCGGCATCTCCTCCTTTTTGGTGCTGCTCCCTTTCCGAATCTTGCCCGCGCTGGCGCCGATCCTGTTCTTATTGAACCTCGCGGCTCTCGCCAGTCGGCGCCGACTACGGGAGCTGTGGCCAGCCGGCCAACCCACCCGTGCCTCGCTGGTGCTCGCGGTCACCGGGATGCTGGCAATCGTCGGGACGCTGGTGATCTGGAATCCCGTGGTCGGGCTGGTAAGTCAGGTAAGTGAGAATGTCCAGGTCGCCCGCGCGCCGCTGACCGATGTCGAGCAGGCATTGGCGTTCCTCGCCGACGGAACCCCCGAGGACGCGGTCGTGCTGGGGCCGGCCGTCCGCGATGATCTGTTCTACTTGAGCGAGCGTTCCCAATACGTGAGCTGGTCGGCTATCCCCTACGATCGGATCCCCGAGTGGCGGACGAGGCTGGAGGACATCATGCCGCCGGGCTTCTTTGGCTCCGGACCCCGATCGGCCCGGGTTTGGGAAGAGGAGTTCACCAAAGTCCCCCAGGAGCAGCTCGCCGCCCTCTCCATCGACTACGTCGTCACCAAAGCCGTTTATGACTTTCCGGCAGTGTTCGCGGTCGGCGACTGGACCGTTTACGAGATGGCCGGCACCTAGTCGGCCAGGACTTAGTCGGTCGGAGCCAGATCGATCTCCGTGCAATCGTCAGTGTAGAAGGCTTGGGCGACTCGTCCGGTGTCGTTTTCGACAATCAGGATCACCACCGGTCGGTCGTCGAGGTTTGCCTCGGCGCTGGCGAGAACTGTCAGCGCGGAAAGCTCGGGGCAGGTCTCGGCGTAGGCGAGCGTTGTGGCGGTTGCGTCGGAGGTGGTTTGCGAGCTGTCCTCGTCCACTTGGGACATCAGACGCTCCGCCTCAGCGGCAACCGCGTCGACCGAGTCGACATCTGACCTCGCCGTGTCGCTGGCGAACGTGGTTGCGGCGCCAGTGGCCTCACCCGCCGCGGCTGTGGTGGCATCGAGGGCGGCCGTGGTTGCGGTCAAGGCGTCACGGGAGCCTTCTGCGGCCAGGGTTTCGAAGGCGCCCGTGGTAGCGGCGGTGCTATCTCCTCCGCCCGATGTGATGACGGTGCCGACGAGAACCACCCCGGCCAGCAGCGCCGCCACGGCTGTCATCCGCCCCCAGATCGGGGACAAGGGCTTCTGGGCCCGGGCCGTGCCGATGTCGACTACTGAGCCGGTCACCGGAGGCGGCATCTGGCTCATGACGCCCGCTGTCAAAGCCGCCGCTTCGGTTGCGGTCAATCGCGCCGCGGGCACCGACCCCAGCGCTCCTTTGACCGACAACTGCTCTCGATAGTCGGCGGCGCAGTCGGGACAGCTCGCGAGCAGCGCCTCGGCTTGGACGCGCTCGGCCTCGTGGCCACTGGCGTAGCCGGCAATGAGGTCGTGTTCGTGTTCGGTGTGGTTCATGGGACTCAACTTGGATGCTCCGAGCCCCCCAAAAGGTTCCCCAATTGCGAAGCGAGCTGCTTTCGGGCCCGGAAGAGCCGTGATTTGACCGTTCCCAGCGGGAGCTCGAGCAGCTCGGCGAGCTCGGGGAGGGCATATCCCTCGATGTCGGAAAGGACCACGACCGCCCGGAACTCGGGGGAGAGACTATCGAGCGCGGCGGCGATCGAAGGAGCGAGCTCGACCGAGTCAAACCTGTCACCCGCTGTCGGATCGGCGGGATCGAGATAGTCGGGCATCGATTCGGAGGGTCGGCGGCGCTCCTTGCGCAAAAGGTCGTAGCAAGTGTTGACCGCGATCCGATAGATCCAGGTCCCCACTGCGGCCGTCGCCCGATATTGATTGGCCTTGCGGTAGACCGTCAGGAAGGTTTCCTGGGTGGCATCGAGGGCGGCGCTGCGGTTGCTCATGACCCGCAGGCAAACCGAGAACACCCGGTCTTGGTGTCTGCGCATGAGAGTGGAGAATGCGTCGTGGTCGCCCCCAACTACCCGCTCGAGCAGCACCGCAT
>JBPCQV010000195.1:0-4401 GCA_050997725.1 Acidimicrobiia bacterium | reverse complement strand
GTGGTGGTGGCGCAAGGGGAGGGAGGGGTCAACACGGCCACCTTCGCCGATGCTACCCAGCGGGCAGTTCACCAGGACGCGGACGTGATCGTGGTTTCGCACATCGACGACTTCGAGACCGCTCGGGCCGCGATCGGCGCGGCCGAGACCGGCCACCTGGTGATCTCCTCCATGCACACGGTCGACCCCGCCGACACGATCACCCGCATCGTCGGCTACTACCCGGTGAGCGAACAGGCCTTGGCCCGCCGCCAACTCGCTGCCCATCTGCGAGCCATCATCAGCCAGCGCTTGCTCGAAACTTCCGACGGGGGGTCACGAGTGCTCGCCACCGAGCTCTTGACCAACAACGAGCGGGCGCGGGATCGCATTCTCGACGGAACCCTCACCAGCAGCCTCGACGAGGTGCTCAAAGAGTCCGAGTTCTCGGGCATGCACACCTTCGACCAGACCCTGCAGACGCTGGTTCTGAGCCGGCGCATCTCGGTGCGGTCGGCGCTCCCCCACTCGCGGAACCCGCACGAGCTGCGGGCTCGAGCGCTCGAGGCAGGTCTCGAGCTTTAGGACCAACGCAGCACGGCTCCGGCCTGGTTGGTCCTCGTGACCCCGGTGACCTGGGCAAGCCCGTGGGGAAGTTCGTAGGCATCGGTGTTCGCACAGCCGCCGCTGCTTTCGCTCTGGTAGGTGAGGCTGACGGCTTCGGCCCGCAAGGTGGCACCGTCGACAGCCACCGCTGAGGGCGACGACCAGATGGCCGCCACCGGCGGTGCTTCACATCGGCAGAATGCCTCGGTCCACACCATGAGCCCGCCGAGCGCGTCCCCCGGTGAAAAGAGGCTGCGAACTTCCGTTTGAATCTCGTGATCGAGGTCGATCACTGAGCCTTTCCACCAGCCCGACCCTCGTTCGCCGTCCTTCTCGATTACCAGTCGATACGGGCTCCCCGGGCGCCATGGATAGTCGCGGGTGTGAGGATTGCCCATCGCCGAGGCGAGCGCCGAAGTGCTCCCGGCAAGAATCGACCCGTCGCTGGCGTAACCACCCCAGTTGACTGCGGTGCTGTCCGGGTGACCGCTATGCCACTGCAACCCGAGATGTGCCCCTCCGCTGGTTCCGCCCGCTCCGCCAAAGCTGGCCTGCAGCGCCCAGAAGTAGAGGTCCGGCACCACCGGCGCGGTTGGAATTACCAAGGTCACGCCAACTTCTATCGCCTCGATTGGCAGCGTCCAATGCAAGTGGAATGAAGAGGCGGCGTTGCTCGACGTTGGATAGCCGGATGTGCGCGTGTCACAACCTCCAGAAGGTGCTGAAGATTTGCTCGGCCTCGTCGACCACGGTGAAGGCTTCGGGGGGAGATGTTCGTGGAACCCGGGCGGGCTCGTTCCAGTCGCCGACCAAACCGCGCACCATCGCCGCCGTCGACGTCTCGATCGCCGCCAGGTCATAACCGCCTTCGAGAAAAACGATCACCGGGACCGAGGGTGCCGCTTGCCTGACCTCCTTCGCCATGAGCCCGTAGTCCGCGGAGTCAAGCGATAGATCAGCCAGCGGATCATCGACATGGGCGTCGAACCCGGCGGAGATGAGAACGTAATCAGGCTCGAACTGTCTGACGATGGGGCCGATTACTCGCGCAAATGCCTGCCGGTAGACATCACCGCCGGTTCCCGCCGGGAAGGGGAGGTTCACCGTGGTTCCGTTAGCCCCGGTTTCGCTGAGGACGCCGGTCAACGGGTAGAAGGGGCTCTGGTGGAGGCTGACATAGAGGGTGGCGGGATCGTCCGCCACGGCCGCTTGCGTCCCGTTGCCGTGATGAACGTCCCAATCGACGATTGCCACCTTCTCCCCCCGGTCTCGAATCTCAGCGCCGGCGACCGCGATGTTGTTGAGAAAGCAAAACCCCATCGCCCGCCGGCGGAGGGCGTGATGGCCAGGCGGCCTCACACCAAGAAGGGCAACCTCGGCACTTTCGCGAAGAGCCACGCCACCGGCGCCGGCCGCCCGTAAAGCCGCTTCCCAGGTAGCGGAGTCGACCCAGGTGTCGGAGTCGACGATTCCGCCGCCGGTCCGCGAGAAATCGCGGAGGTTGTCGAGGTAGGCGGCATCGTGCACGGCCTCGATCCATTCCCGCTCGGCGACCTCCGCAGCCAGCCGCTTGGCCGGCACCCCGCTCGCGTTGATGCCCGCTTCGAAGGCGCGAAGCCTCTCCGGTCGCTCGGGATGCCCGCTTCCGGCCAGGTGCTCGAGACAGGCGGGATGCGTGATGTAGGCGACCTCCACTCCCATACTCTCCCATAGCCATATTCTCTCTGATGGTGAAGTCACATGGGCTCAGAGTTCGCGGCGACTGGCCCGACCTCATGCAAATGTCGCAAGGTTGGGCCAAGGCCTGGGCCCGACCATGGAACGACGACTTTCCGGCGGTCGCCTTGCGGCTCGAGCGGGGCAATGCTCGCTTTCTACGAGCCTGCACCGAGCTCGTCCGGGAATTGGCCACCCCCGTGCTCTCACCCGCGCTCTTGCCTTCGCGGACGAGCCTCTGGACCGACGCCGGCTACGAGGTGGCCGACCAACTATCGCTGTTGGAACACGACCTGCGCGACATTCCCGACGGAAAGCAAGGGTCGGAGATCGTCGCCGGCGGTTTCGAACCAGCCGACGAGCTTTATCAGATCGACCAGATGGCGTTCCCGGTCCGATGGCGCCTGGGTCGCCGCGGCCTCGAGGAAAGCATCGAAGCCACTACTCGCACGGTGGTGCACAGGGTCGCCGACCAGGAAGGAACCACCGGCTTTTCCGTCGCCGGAGTTGGCCTCGGCCAGGGATACCTGCAGCGGCTGGCGGTTCATCCCCGGGCCCAGGGACAGGGCCACGGCACGGCCCTGGTCCGGGCGAGCCTGTTATGGGCTCGAAGACATGGGGCCCGGGCGGTGTTGGTCAACACCCAGGCCGAAAACGAGAAGGCCCGCCGGCTCTACGTGCGCACCGGCTTTCGACCGGTTCCGGGCGGACTCGTAGTGATGGCCGCCGCGCCGGACTGATCGTCGATGCCGCCGCCACTCCCTCCCCGATATCGCCTGGAGGTGCGTCTTGGTCGCGATAACGACATCGAAGAATGGCTGGCGACCGACGAGCATCTCGACCGCCCGGTGCTGATCCGGCTGCTGGGCCCCGACGCCGACGACCGCCGCCGCAGCGAGTTCCTGGCAATCGTGCAGGCGGCTGCGGCAGTGCGCCATCCCAATCTGGAACCGATCTTCGAAGCCGAAGAGGTCGCCGGCGGTGCCTATTTCGTCTGCGAGTGGAACGGCGGCATGACCCTCGCCAGCCGTCTAGAGGCCGGGGAAACGCTCGACTACTCAGAGTTTGCCGAGAATGCGGCCGGTTTGGCCGGTGCCTTGGCGGCGCTCCACCGCGCCGGGTTGAGCCATGGCGCCATCGAGTCGAGAGCGGTGCTCTACACCATCTCCCGCCCTGCCCGCCTGGGCGGGTTCGGCCGGCCACGTCGTTTTCTGGCTACCCCGGCCGGCGACGTCGCCGATCTCGCGGCGGTGCTCGAACAGTCGCTCACCGGATTCGCCGCGGGCGGACCGCCACCGTCCGAAGTCAT
Organism: Acidimicrobiia bacterium; assembly: GCA_050997725.1. GTDB lineage: Bacteria > Actinomycetota > Acidimicrobiia > Spongiisociales > ZC4RG35 > JACCTH01. The sequence continues at coordinate 791 of JBPCQV010000195.1, read as the reverse complement.
TGACGGAGTGCCGACCGAGCTCGACGGCATCCTGCAAAGGGCGCGCAACGGAGACGTCGATGCCGACTCGTTCTCCCATGCGCTCGACGCCATCCCACGGCCACTGCCACCGATGGACTCGCCGACTCGCAGCTTGCGAGTCCTCATCCTGGCCGGCATCCTGATCTCGCTAGCGGCCGGACTTATCTGGCTCGGTCGGTTCCTCAGCGGCGGCAGCGGGCTGCCGGTCATCCCGCAATCGAGGGCGACCGTGCCTTCCCCGACGGTCGCCACCACCACTATCACCACACTCGTTGCGGGAGTCGAGCCTCCGCCAGCCATTGTCGCGGCCAGCGCCTTCGACCCCTTTGGCGAGGGCGGGGAAAACGACCAGAGCATCGGCCAGGCGATCGACGGCGATGCCGAAACGACTTGGCGAACCGAGCGCTACCGCGATCCGATGGAGCTGCTGAAGCCAGGCGTCGGCGTAGTTGTCAGCACTACCGGCCTGCCCACCACGATGGAGCTGGCGGGGTTGCAGGCAGGCGCCAACTTCACCGTCCGCTGGGCCGAAGCCATCCTCGCCACCCCCGAGGAATGGGAAACCGTTCTCAGTGGCACGAGCGAGGGCGGGCCGGTGCGCCTGCAGCTACCGCCCCGCCGCGATGGGCATTGGCTGTTGTGGTTCAGCTCGTTACCGCTGCAGGGTGACGGCGCCTATTGGGTGACCATAGGGGAGATAACCTTCAATCGATGACCGCAGGCAGTGACGATGCGGTGCTGCTCGAGCGGGTAGTTGGGGGCGACCACGA
>JBPCQV010000138.1:0-5044 GCA_050997725.1 Acidimicrobiia bacterium | reverse complement strand
CCTCTTCGGTGAAGATGACGTATTGCCCCTTCTCCACCTCGTAGCCCTTGACGATCTCCTCCCAGGCCACTTCCTCGCCGTCGGCTTCGGCCACTCGCTTGTAGCGGATGGGCGAGCTGTCCTTCTCCCGCAGCATCTTGAACTTGGGAGTCTTCGACTCGGTAGCGGTGTACATGGCCACCGGGATCGTGACCAACCCGAACGAAACGGCCCCTTTCCACATTGCTCTTGGCATCGGCGAATTGTAATGCCGGGCGGGGCTTCTTCGCCTAGCGACGGCGCCGCGAACGTTTCCGAGAAGGGGTGACCTCCCTGAGCAGAATCGATTGCTCCCCACGCAATACCGGCCCCGCTTCGTCGGTCAAAGCCAACGTTCCGTACTCACCCTGAGCTTCGAGCAAGGCGAGGGCGATGAGTCTCCGGAACACCGCTCGCCACTGTTCTTCGCTGAGATCGGTCCCGATCCCAAAGGTCGAAAGCTCGTCGTGGCCGTTGGCGATGACTCTTTCCGAGCGCTCCCCGAGCAGCAGCTCGATGTGATACGCAAACCCGTAGGCGACCGCACGTCCCCCGCCGTGACGAACCCTGATCACCGAGGAAAGGGCTTTGCGCGCTGCCTCGGTGGCGTCCCAAGTAGTCGGCGGGTCGAGACAGTTGTCACAATTGCCGCAGGGTTTTGATTCCTCCCCGAAGTAGGAGAGCAACTCGACCCGCCGACAGGTGTGGGTTTCGACCAGGGCGAGCAGGGCATCGAGCTTGTGGCGCTGAATTTGCTTCCACTCTGCCTGAGCGGTGCTGTCGGCGATGCGGCGCCGTTGCTGGACAACGTCCCCCAGTCCGTAGACCATCCAGGCCTCGGCCGAGAGCCCATCGCGGCCGGCCCGCCCGGTTTCCTGGTAGTAGCTCTCGATGTTCTTGGGCAAGTCGAGATGAGCGATGAAGCGGACCTCAGCCTTGTCGATCCCCATCCCAAAGGCGATGGTGGCCACGACCACGATGCCGTCGTTGAGCGCGAAGACATCTTGGTTGACGCTGCGGGTGTGCTGGTCGAGCCCGGCGTGATAGGGGAGGGCGGGAACTCCGGCGGCGAGCAGCCAACCGGTAACCGTCTCCACCTTCTTCCGGGTTGAGCAATAGACGATGCCGGCCTCACCGCGATGCTGCTTGATGAAGTCCAAGAACTGAGGTTGGGCTTTGGTTCGTTCGACCACCGTGTACCGAATGTTGGGGCGATCGAAGCTGGCGATGAACCGCCGGGCGGACTCGAGTCGGAGCCGCTCGACGATATCCACCCGGGTTTGCTCGTCGGCGGTAGCTGTGAGGGCGACCCGGGGAACCGTGGGGTAGCGATCGGCGAGGAGCGCCAGCTTCAAGTACTCGGCGCGAAAGTCGTGACCCCAATGGCTCACACAGTGGGCTTCATCGATGGCGAAGAGGCTGACACCACTGGTGTCAACCAGGCGATCAAGCTGGTAGAGGAACCCGTCCTGGGTCACGCGTTCGGGGGCGGCATAAAGAATCGAGAGCTCGCCGGCTCGAAGCCGAGTCTCCACCTGTTGAGACTCGGTCCGGGAGAGGCTTGAGTTCAGAAAAGCGGCATGGACTCCAGCCGTCTCGAGGGCGTTGACCTGGTCCTGCATCAGCGCGATGAGTGGGCTCACCACGATCGTCACCCCGAGCCCGGCGCGATGGCGGACGATCGCCGGAACCTGGTAGCAGAGGCTCTTGCCGCCCCCGGTTGGCATGAGAACGAAGGCGCTGCCCCCGCCGGTGACGTGATCGATGATCTCGGCCTGCTCGCCTCGAAAGGCTTCGTAGCCAAAAACCTCGCGCAGGACCGCACGAGGGGTGTCGTCAGTCGCTCGGTACAATTTCGGGTCCTGGCCCTCGTAGCTCAGGGGATAGAGCACTGGCCTCCGGAGCCAGGTGCGCAGGTTCGAATCCTGTCGAGGGCGCTAGACGATCCTGACCCACCCGTGAGGGTCTTCGGCCTTGCCGACGTGGATCTCGGTCAGCGCCTCTCGCAGGCGCAGGGTGTTGCTACCCACTTCGCCGTCGCCAACGGTGATCTCCTCACCCTTGTGGATGAAAGTGCCGACCCCGGTGAGGACGGCGGCGGTTCCGCAAAGAGCCGCTTCTCCCTCCCATGAAAGAACCTCGGCAACGGTGAGCGGCCGCTCCTCGACTCGATAGCCGAGGTCGCGGGCCAATGTGAGGGTCGAGTCGCGGGTCACCCCATGGAGGTAGGCATCGGTGAGAGGCGCCGTTACCACCGACTCATCGTCGACGAGCAGAAAGTTGGTCGCACCGGTCTCCTCAACCAGCCCGTCGGGGGCAAACAAGACCTGGTCGGCGCCGAGATCCTCGTGCGCAGCCACAACGGTGCGTAGCGCGCTCACATAGTTAGCTCCGGCTTTGGCCATCCCGAAGGCGGCGGTCGACCGTCGGGTCTCTTCTTCGATCAGGATTCGCAGCGGCCTGATCCCGCCGACGAAATAGTCACCCACTGGCGAGGCTATGACGAAGAATTCTCCGGACACAGGTGGATGGGCGGCGGCCCCGATGTTGACCTCGGTGCCGATGAGGGTGGGGCGCAGGTAGAGGCTGCCCGGAGGGTCGGGAATTTCGTCGCGGTTGGCCTTGACGACTGCCTCGACCATCCCGATGGTGAGACTCTCGGGCGGCGGCGGCAGACACAGCATTTTTGCACTCTGGACGAGCCGATCGGCATGGGCATCGAGCCGGAAGATCCGGGCCGAATCGTCGGTGCCCCGATGAGCCTTGAGCCCTTCGAAGCAACCTGACGCATAGTGAAAGATGTGGGAGCAGGGGTGGAGCGAATACTCCTTGATCTCATGCAAGGTCCAGTCCGTGTACTTGCCCTGCTCGAACCGCGCCGACGCCATCTGCGGCGAGAAAGCCGTTCCGAATGGTGCTGGAGCCATGAGACGGTGAGCGTAATGCATTCCAATTCTGGCGCATCAAACGCAACCTATCGGTTGCGTTGGATGCGCGAAAACGGAAGGTTGCCCCTCCAAATGAGCAGCGCCCAGAAGATGCCGCCGACGAGGAGGCCGACGATGGTGGTCGGCACGGGTCCGAGGCCGACGCGGCTGACAAAGCCTTCGATCAGGCCGGCGACCACGAGCCAGGGAACGGTGCCGCCGGCGATGCGGAAGGCATTGGCTGCCTCAGTGGTGAGCGCCTCACGACGGGTTTGCTTGCCCGGCCGGAGCATGGCCCAGCCGAGGCTGAGACCCGCCGCCCCACCGACGACTATGCAGGTCAGCTCGAGCACGCCGTGGGCGGCGATGGCGGCAAGCATCACCTCACCATTCCCCGCCCCGAGCGCGAGGCCGCTCACTCCGCCAAGGATCAGCCCGTTCAACAAGAGCAAGTAGCCCGTGCCGAGGCCGAAGCTGATGCCGAGCGCAAAGGCGGCCAAGGTCACGCGGATGTTGTTGACCATCACAAACGTCGAGAAGCCGGCCAGCCCGACGACGCCCCGGCCCTGGTCGGTCGACTGTTCCTCGGTGACCCAGAGGAACTCGGGCGGCACCACCGAAGTGACCGCGTCCGGGTCGGCCAAGCCCCAGAGGAGTCCGATCAGGCCAGGGCCAAGCAACGCAACCGCCGCCACGGCGAGGAGGCGTCGACGGGCCCACAACAGCTGCCAGTAGCCCTCGGCGAAGAAAGCGACGAGCGACTCGCGTGGTGACTGTCGCTCGTAAACGAGCGCCCGCGACGACACGGCCAACTTCTCGAGCCGCCCAACCACGGGGTCGCCAGGGAAATGGCGTCGGGCGATGGCGAGGTCGGCGGCGACGCCGCGATATCCGGAGGCGAGCGCCCGGATGTCGGCGAGGGCGAGCTTTTCGGGTCGTTTGCCGGCGCCGGAGATGAGTGACTGCAAACGGTCCCAACGAGCCTGGCGGTCTTCTACGAAACTATTTAGCTTCATCACGTGCAGCTTGACGACCAGCTCAAAATCAGGACTCCGGAAGGAGTTGAGCTGAGCCTCACGCTAGCCGGGCTCGGTTCGCGGATCGTTGCCACCATGCTCGACGCCGTCATCCAGTTCGTGATCGCTGTCATCTTTATCATCGCGGCGGCGCTGCTTCCTGGGGAGATGGGCGATCTGGGCTTCGGATTGGTTGCTCTCTTCCTGTTTCTTCTCTTCTTCGGATACCCAATCCTTTTCGAGGTTCTCGACGGCGGCCGGTCGATCGGCAAGAGGGCAACGGGGCTCCGAGTCGTGAGTCTCGACGGCGGCGCAGTCGGCTTCGCTTCAGCAGCGATACGCAACGTGTTGCGACTGGTCGACCTCCTTCCCGGCGGCTACGCCGTGGGGGCGATTGCGATTGTTGCCAACTCGAAGAATCAGCGATTGGGAGACATGGCCGCGGGGACGGTGGTGATCCGCGAGCGAACCACGACGTCGCCGGTGATTGTGGCTCCGCTGCCTCCGGGAGCCGTTCGTTACGACGTCACCAGAATCTCCCAAGAGGACGTGGCGCTGATCAGGCGCTATTTCGAGCGACGGGACGCGCTTTCGCCAGCTCGTCGACAGGAGCTGGCCAACACCATTGTTCAGCGGGTCGCCGTCAAGGTGGCGCTTGCCGAACCGGCGGCCAACCCTGAGGAATTGTTGGCGACGATTCTCCATCAAAAGGCGGGCGGCTAGTCCACAAGCGTTACCGTTCGAGGCCATGCAACCGTTCACCCTGCGGCCACTGGGAATTCCCGAGATCATCGACGCTGCCATCCGCATCATCCGCCGGCGCACGCGCCCATTAATCACAATCGCGGCCGTCGTCTTGGTTCCGATCGCCATCGTGCAGTATTTCATCGGCCGGTCGCTGCAGGCGACCGTCGCGGGACTTCAAACCATTTCTCCCACCGCCGACCCCGACGAGGTGCTCGAGCAGATTATGGAGAGCCTGGGTCCCCTGCTCGCCGTCGGCCTGACCACCGGTGCCATTAGTTGGTTGGCGCAACTGCTGGTGTTGTTGGCCCTGACCAAGGCCATCGTCGACATCTATCT
>JBPCQV010000072.1:0-4373 GCA_050997725.1 Acidimicrobiia bacterium | reverse complement strand
GCTCACAGCCGTTAGAGACCTGCGAAAACCCGGGAGCGATCCCGCAACAGAGACGGTCTCAGTGACATCGACCCACGGTCGATGACTTTCTTGCCTTCGCAGACGAGAGGAATGTCTTAGTCATGTGTGGCATCGTTGGATACGTTGGACCGCGTTCGGCCGTCGAGCTTCTGATTCCGGGGCTCGCCCGACTCGAGTATCGGGGTTATGACTCGGCCGGGGTGGCCTTTCAAGACGGCGACGGCATCGCCGTCGTCAAGCAGGCGGGTCGCATTGCCGACCTTGAACGAAGCCTCGGCAAGGCCGAAGTGCGGGCGAGCAACACCGGGATCGGTCACACCCGATGGGCGACGCACGGTGTGCCCAACACGATCAACGCCCATCCCCATAGCGATTGCACCGGGACCGTGATCGTCGTCCATAACGGCATCATCGAGAACTGGTTGACGCTCAAGTCGCAGCTAGAGGGCCGCGGGCATGAGTTCGCCTCTGACACCGACACCGAGGTCGTTGCCCATCTGATCGAGGAGATGGCCGACGTTCCCCTGGCGGAGGCTGTGCGCGAGGTGATGCGCCAAGCCGAAGGCGCGCTGGCGTTAGGGATCATGCGTTCAACCGACCCGCTGCTGCTGGTGGGCGCCCGCCGCGGAAGCCCGTTGGTCGTGGGGATTGGCGACGGCGAGAACTTTCTCGGCTCCGACATCCCGGCGTTTCTCGAGCACACTCACAAGATGGCTGTGATCGAAGACGACCGGGTGGTTGCAATCACTCCCGATTCGGTAGAGATCACTGACCTGGCCGGCAACGTAGTTGAGACCCCGGAGCGATTCATCGAATGGGATCTGGAGGCGGCCGAGAAGGGCGGATACGCCACCTTCATGGAGAAGGAGATCTACGAGCAACCGAAGGCGATCAACGACACGTTGCGCGGCCGGATCACTCAGAGCGGCATGGTGAGCTTGGAGGAGCTCGGACATCTCGATGAGCGACTGCGCGAGATCGACAAGGTCTTCGTCGTCGCCTGCGGGACGTCATTCCACGCGGCGATGATGGCCAAGTACGCCATCGAGCGTTGGACCCGCCTCCCGGTGGAGATCGACATCGCCTCCGAGTTTCGGTATCGAGACCCGGTCCTCGACCGGAGGTCCTTGGTGATCGGGATTTCCCAGTCTGGCGAGACGCTCGACACCCTTGCTGCTGTGCGCTACGCCCGAGCGCAGGGCTCACTGCTGTTGGCTATCAGCAACGTCGTCGATTCCGCCTTGGCCCGCGAAGCCGACGCAGTGATCTACACCCGGGCCGGTCCCGAGATTGGCGTCGCCGCCACGAAGACCTTCACCACCCAGCTCGTCGTTCTGCAATTGATCGGGCTGCATCTCGCGCGGGTGCGAGGCTCGATCGATGAGGGCAGCATCGTCAATCTGATCCAGGGGGTCCGCCGGCTCCCGGAGCTGGTCCAACAGACCCTCGATCGGGCCGGCGAGATCGATGCCATTGCGGCCAAGTTCGCCGACACTCGGGACGTTTTCTTTCTCGGTCGCAGCGGGGATTTTCCAGTGGCGATGGAAGGCGCCCTCAAGCTCAAGGAGATTGCCTATGTCCGCGCCGAGGGATACGCCGCCGGTGAGATGCAGCATGGGCCGATCGCGCTCGTCGACGAAAACGTGTTGGTTGTGGGAGTGGCTACCGATTCGCGGGTGCGGGCGAAGACTCTCTCCAATCTTCAGGAGATGAAGGCTCGGGGCGCAATGATCCTGATCCTGGCCGAGGAAGGCACCGAGAGCGAGATGTCGGCTGTGGCCGATTACATCCTCACCGTTCCGGCCAGCCCTGATCTAATTGGAACGGTGACCGCGGTCGTGCCACTCCAGCTCCTCGCCTACCAGATCGCCACCGCCAAAGGCCTCGACGTCGACAAACCCCGCAACCTGGCCAAAACCGTGACCGTGGAGTGATTGGCTAGACCACCACCGGAACCTAAGGTTGACGTGGTGGCAGAGCCACCACAATCGCCTTAGGTTCGAAAGGCCCGCGGAGTAGGGTTGTGGGATGGCCGTTCGACTCCGCAATTCATGCGTATTGTCGGACTAGGAGTCGACCTAGCTGACATAGATCGCGTCGCTATGTTGCTCGACCGCTATCCACGATTCGCCGGACGGTGCTTTACGGAGCATGAACAGGGGTACGCCAATCGGTTCGCCAAGCCGGCTCGGCGTTACGCCGCTCGGTTTGCCGGCAAGGAAGCGGTGATGAAATCGCTCGGGATGGGTTTTCGCCAGATCCGGTGGACCGACGTCGAGATCACCGGGGGGGGGAAACCAACCGTGAATTTGTTTGGGACTGCCAAGCGGCAAGCGGAAAAGCTCGAAGTCTCGGAAGTGTTGGTGACGATCACTCACACCGACACCTCGGCCCTGGTCATGGCGGTTTCGGTCGGCGAACATTGATGCAGCCCATCATCACCCCCGACGAGGCAGCGCGGCTCGATCGCGAGAGCCCAGTTCCGGTCGGGGTTCTAATGGAACGCGCCGGGGCCGCGGTCGCCCTCGAAGCGGTCCGGATGGGCGTTGGTTACGGGTCGCGGGTGATTGCGCTCGCAGGAGTCGGCAACAACGGCGGCGATGCCTATGTCGCCGCGCGCTATCTCTGGGACCGCGGCGTTTTTGTCGCCGTGCGTTCGTTGGGTGAGCCGCGTACGCGCGAGGCAACGTCCGCCCGGGACCAGGCTGTGGCCCGGGGAGTTGGCATCGAATCGCTCGGATCGCCGGTCGTGGCGGATCTCGTCATCGATGGGCTCTTTGGCGGGAGGTTTCGGCCCGGACTACCGGGCGCCATCGAAGAATGGATGCGGTCCGGGCAACGAGTGCTGGCAATCGACATCCCCAGCGGGGTCGATCCCGGCGACGGCACCGTCGAGGATGAAGCGTTCGTCGCCGAACGGACCGTCACCTTTGATTATCGAAAGGTTGGCCACGTTCTCGGCGCAGGCCCCGATCACTGCGGCGCCGTCACCGTGGCGCCTATCGGGCTCGGAGCTGCCCGGCCCGCGCTGAAGCTGGTCGAGGCCGTAGATGCGCCGCTGCCTTCCCGCCAACGCCAGGCGCACAAATGGAGCGCCGGATCGGTCCTGGTCGTCGGTGGGGCGGAGGGAATGACCGGAGCCGCAACAATGGCGGGCATGGCGGCTTTGGCCTTTGGCGCCGGAGCTGTCGGAGTTGCCGTCCCCGACGAGGCCACGGCGACTGCAACCGCGCATGCGCCCGAGTTGCTGCACTATCCGCTCGATTCGCTGCCCGATCGGTATGGAACACTCATCATTGGCCCGGGGCTAGGGGCAGATCACGATGAGCTAGCCCGCAAGTTGATCGAGAGCTGGGACGGCGCGCTCGTTGTCGACGCCGATGCGTTGCGACTCGTCACCGATCGTCACAAGGGCAGCGTTGTGGTGACTCCTCACGCCGGCGAGTTCCGAAGAATGGCCGGTGTCGAGCCGAGCCCTAGTGCGGGAGCAGATCTCGCTAGGAGCCTCAACGGCGTCGTCGTCCTCAAGGGCAACCCCACGATCATCACCGATGGCGAGGTGCCGTGGGTGGATGATCGAGGTGAACCGGAATTGGCCACTATCGGGACGGGGGACGTCCTTGCCGGCATGACCGGGGCATTGCTCGCGGCCGGCCTCGATCCCCTCGCCGCCGCCCGCTCGGCGACCTACTGGCACGGAGTCGCCGGATCTGCACTCGCCGCCAGGACCTCGGTGACGGCGATGGGCTTGATTTCAGAGATTGGCCGATTCCGTTGAGACCTTCCTGGGTCGAGATCGACCTAGGGGCGATTCGCCGCAATGTCGCCGCGCTTCGGAGGCTGGTCGCCCCGGCCGAGGTATGTGCGGTGGTCAAGGCCGATGGTTACAGCCACGGCGACGCCCCGGTGGCGGAGGCGGCTCTCGAGGCAGGCGCCACCTGGCTCGCGGTCGCCTTGCTCGAAGAGGGGATCCGCCTTCGCGAGGCCGGGATCGAGGCACCGATCCTCCTGCTCTCCGAACCCGCGCTGTCAGACGCCGCTGAGTTGCTCAAATGGCGGCTCACCCCCACCGTGTATCGAAGCGAAACCATCGCCGCTTTTGGAGAGGCAGCCGAGCATCCGGTCGGCGTTCATCTCAAAATCGACACTGGCATGCATCGGGTCGGCGCCGCCCCCGCCCTCGTCCCCGACCTCGTCGACCAAATCGAAGGGCATGCTCGTCTGCGACTGGCGGCGATGGGGACTCATTTCGCCGTCTCCGAGGAGGAGAGCACTTTCACGTCCGAACAAATCGAGCTCTTCGATCGAACCTCCTCGTCATTCCGGCCACCGCTGGTCCATCTCGCCAATAC
>JBPCQV010000070.1:0-2750 GCA_050997725.1 Acidimicrobiia bacterium | reverse complement strand
CGGGGGTGATCTCGGAGCGGTTTGGTCGTTTGGTGGAGATCCAGAACGCCTCTTCGCTCCGACGGAATCAGGAGATGGTCGGTCGCACCTATGAGGTCTTGACCGAGGGACCATCCCGAAAAGATCCGCAAGTTGCCACGACTCGCACCCGTGGTGGCAAACCGGTCCATGTCGAGGGCCAATTTCCGGCTGGTGAGTTTTTTCACACCGAGATCGTGACTGCGGCGCCTCACCATCTATTTGGGCGATGACCCGGATCCTGGCGCTGCTCGGACCGACAGCCTCGGGAAAGAGTGAGATCGCTCTCGCCCTTGCCGCCCATCGGCAGATACCAATCGTCTCGGTGGACAGCATGCAGGTCTATCGAGGACTTGACATTGGCACTGCCAAGCCGACCGCCGCCGAGCAAGCCCAGGTACGGCACGACATGATCGATGTGGTCGAGCCTGAGGTCAACTACAGCGTCGCCGAGTTTCAAGGCGAAGCGCGCCGGCTGATCGCGGCCGAAGAAGAGGTGCTCATCGTCGGCGGTTCAGGGCTGCACTTTCGGTCGATCGTTGACCCTTTGGAGTTCCCACCGACTGATCCCGAGTTGCGCTCCGAGCTCGAAACCATGCCCGATCCGGTGGCGGCGCTCGTTGGAGCCGACCCCGGTGCCGGTGAAGTCGTCGATCTGGCCAATCCTCGCCGAGTAGTGCGCGCTCTCGAGATCTTCCATTTGACGGGTCTCACTCCTTCGGTGCGCCGCGGTCAGCAACAACGTCGCCATTTTGACGACTACGTTCCCCAGCATCGATTCGTCGCTGCGGGTCTCGACGCCGGTCCCGCCTTGGGCGATCGCATCGTTCGACGAGTGCAGGCGATGCGGGAAAGAGGTTGGTGGGACGAAGTGCAGTCGCTTGGCAGCCGCCTGGGCCGCACCGCCGGCGGAGCCGTCGGCTACGGCGAGTTGCTTCAGGCTCAAACAGGGCACCGAGATCCGGAAAAGGTCTGGGATGACATCGCCCTTGCCACCAATGGATTGGCGCGCCGGCAGCGGACCTACTTCCGCCGCGATCCGAGAATACGGTGGGTGCCGTGGACAACCGACTTCAGCGCCCGACTGAGCGCAGTCGAGGAAGCGTTGGACAGCAAATGAACTTCTCGAAGATGGAAGGTCTCGGGAACGACTTCATCGTTTTCGACGGGTCGGTCGACGTCGACGCCGAGTTGGTGCGCAGGCTCTGCGATCGCCATTTCGGGATTGGAGCGGATGGTGTGTTGCGCGTCAGCCAGGAAGGGGACTTCATCCGGATGGACTACTGGAACGCTGATGGCGGGACGGCCGAAATGTGTGGCAACGGCCTGCGGTGTGTCGCCCTCTATGCCTACGACAACGCGCTGGTCGAGAGCAAGAGCTTTGTGGTCAAGACCGCAGTCGGGGACCGACGGGTCGAAATTGACGTTCTAATAAGCGTGGAGCTGGGACCAGTGACGGTGGGGGAACCCCGCGATTGGAATGGGATGAGGTTCCAGGCGGTCTCGGTGGGGAACCCTCATCTCGTGACAATTGGCAAAGACCCCGGAAAGATCGATGTCGCTTCGATTGGGAAGGCACTGGAGCTGGCGACTCCGGGGGGGGCCAATGTCGGGTTCGGGTCTGTCGTTGGTTCCGGCATCAACCTGCGGGTGTGGGAGCGCGGGGTCGGCGAGACACTCGCTTGTGGAAGCGGGATGGTGGCTGCCGCCGCGCTCGCTCACCATCTCCAATTGACAGGGCCGGCGATGGCAGTCAAGGTTCCCGGGGGTCACGCCCTTGTCGAGATCGAGGACACCACCACCTGGCTGACCGGCCCGGCCCGCCTCGTCTTTCGGGGCGAGCTCCCTTAGAGAGTCCGGATCACGTTGTTGACCCGGCCGATGATCTCGACTCCGCTTTCATAGGTGACAGAGGAAAGCGCGGGGTTGGCAGGTTCGAGGGTGACGTGTCCTCCTTGCCGGCGGAGTCGCTTGACAGTGGCTTCCTCCCCCTCGACTAGTGCGGCCACGATCTCTCCATTACGAGCTTCGGCGCCCTGCTCGATCACGACGAGATCGCCGTCGAGAATCCCGGCGTCGATCATCGAGTCGCCCTTGATTCGGAGCATGAAGATCTGACCCCGACCAACTAGGGAGGTTGGCAGGGAGAGCACCTGCTCGATCTCCTCGGTGGCGAGAATGGGTGCACCCGCGGCGATCCGGCCGAGCACTGGGACCTGCCGTGTCTGCGGATTCGACCTCGGCTTGGTTTGCGATCCCAGCACCTCGATTGCGCGTGGCTTTGAGGGATCGCGTCGCAAGTATCCGTTTCTGACCAGCGACGAAAGATGGCTGTGGACCGTGGAGGGTGACGAAAGCCCGATGGCTTCGCCGATCTCGCGGACCGAAGGGGGGTAGCCGCGGTCGGCCACGGTCTGACGGATGTAGGTCAACACTTCCTGTTGGCGGCTGGTGAGCGGGGGATTGGGGGCCATGAATTTCCTTTCGATTGAGCCAGCATATCGAACGGCGCCGACAATTCCAAACATCTGTTCGAGTTGACAGACGAACATTGGTTCGATAGCATCGCCGAACAGAGGTTCGGATTCTTGTCACACCCTCCTCGTACGCTGACGAAGTCCGACCGGACTCGAGATAGGAGAAAGACCGTGCACCGACGCCAACAGTTGCTTCCCCTCAGGCTGCTGCTCCTCCTCATGGCAACGGCCACGGTCTTTCTCCTGGTCTCGAAT
>JBPCQV010000237.1:0-10388 GCA_050997725.1 Acidimicrobiia bacterium | reverse complement strand
TGGCGGTCACAGCTTTGGCTGCATTCATGGTGACGACACAGGAACCGGTGCCGGTGCAAGCTCCCGACCAACCGGCAAAGGTCGAACCGGCGGCAGGGGTAGCCGTCAGGGTCACCACCGTCCCGTTACTGTAGGCCTCGCTGCAGTCGCTCTCACACCGGAGTCCGGATGGGGAGCTCTGCACCTGTCCGGTCCCGGTCCCGGCCCTGGTCACTGTCAGCGTGAAGGGGCCGCCACCAGCCGTGTTGAACGTGGCGGTCACGGCTTTGGCCGCGTTCATGGTGACGACACAGGAACCGGTGCCGGTGCAAGCTCCCGACCAACCGGCAAAGGTCGAACCGGCGGCAGGGGTAGCCGTCAGGGTCACCACCGTGCCGTTGCTGTAGACCTCGGTGCAGTCGCTCCCACAGTTGATGCCCGTCGGTGAGCTTGTCACCGTTCCCGTCCCCGTGCCAGTCTTGCTCACCGTCAAGGTGAACGGGCCGCCACCACCGCCGGAACCGACGTTGACGAGGACGCTGATCCCGTTGGTCGAAGAGGTCGCGGCGGCCACGTTTGCAGATGTGGCCTGGAGTTCATTAAAGGTAGTGCTGGCGCCGGTGACGGATTCAGCAGTGGCCGGACCGACCGCGTCGAGACGGCCGTCCCCGTTCATGTCCGCCAACTCGACATCGGTCAAGTCGGTATGCATCCCATAACGCAGCTGAGCGGCATCGAAAGTGCCTCCGCCGCGCCCGAAGTGGACGCCGATGTCCTTCCCCGTCCGATTGGCGACGACGATGTCGACGAGGCCGTCACCGTTCACATCGCCGGTGTCGATCGCCCATTCGTTGAACAGGCCGCTGATCACTTCTGACGGCAGGACCTGGGAGGTCGTCAATTGACCAAGACCGTTGTTCAACAAAACGGCCGTGCCTTCTGGGTTTAGGTCGGTCGCGGTCACATCAACGTCACCGTCACCGTCGAGGTCGGTCAGAGCGAGCTCTCGATGGCTGGCACCAACGGTGTATGAGACAGGGCTGGCGAACTGGCCTCCGCCGGTCCCCAGGGCTACGCCAACATCGCCTTGCCCGAAACCGGCGTTGTTCGTGATGCCTACCAAATCGGTGAGCCCGTCGCCGTTGAGATCGGCACCCATCGCCATGGTGACCTGGTGCAGCACGGGAACGAATATCTCAGTCGGGAAAGCGCCCAAGCCATTGTTGAGACTGACGGAGACGTCGCTCGTGTGGGTGCCACAGGAAAAGCCGGATCCACCAACCACGACGTCCTGATCGCCGTCGTTGTCGACGTCAGCCGTCGTGACGCGACCAACCCCGCAGCCGTTTACAGCCTGGAAACTGGCGGCGCCAAAAGTGCCGTTGCCCTGATTGAGCGCGAAGCCGAACTGCTTGGGGAAGGCGCTGGCTTGCCAAACGAGGTCTGGGGCAGCATCGCCGTTGAGCAGCGCGGCCCACGCCGAGGTAGGTGATCCGGGCGGCGAGGAGATCACAGAACCTGCGGCTAACACTCCCGAGCCGTTGTTGAGCTTGATGTCGATGACATTCTGGGTGGGAACACTTGAAGCCACGTCGAGGTCGCCATCGAGGTCAAAATCAGCGATTGCCACCGTGTCGGGAGGGGCAAGGGTGGGGTAGGTCGGAGGTGCCTCGAAGGCAGCTGCGACACCTTGGGGATGGACCGCACCGGTCCCGCTGCCTTGGTTGCTCACTGCCATGTCCATCTTTCCGTCGCCGGTGAAATCGGCGGCAGCGACGTCATGAGGTTGGTGGCTCGATTCGATGATCTGGGCGACGCCAAAGATGCCCGCGCCCTCGTTGAACAGCATCGAGACATCGCCGGTGAAGCTTGAACCCATTGTCGCGCTATAGATATCGAGGTCGGTATCACCGTCATGGTCGGCGAGCAGGATGTTCATCGAGTTGAAACCGGCCGTGTAGGTGTCGGTCGTGAACGAAAGTCCGCCCTGGTTGCGAAGGACCAAATGGGTCGTCCGACTACCCCCGACGGCCAAATCGGAATCGCCGTCGCCATCGACATCACCGGCGTCCAGCGAGGGGAGACCCGAGTAGTCGGGACCAGCAAGGGGAATCCGGGTCGCGATGCCAAAGACGCCGGCGCCGCTGTTGGTCAGAACAACGACCTCGGACTGGTTGGTATTCGGATCAAGCCTTCCGATGGCCAAGTCGCGGTCTCCGTCACCGTCGAGATCAGCAGAGGTGATGCCTCCTTGGCCATCACCCACGGCGACCTGCTGTTGGGAGCCGAAGGTACCGCCGCCCTGATTGAGAAGGACGCTGGTGAACGTCGCGCCCCATCCATTGGTAATCGCCAGATCGCGGTCGCCGTCGCCGTCAAGGTCGACCAGCTCAACCCGATGACCAGCCGAACCTCCGGTCGCGCTTTCCCGAGTGAAGGTGCCATTGCCGGAGTTGCGGTAGACGTCGATCGAAGTGTTGCTGAGGCTCGAGCCGTCCGCCACCGATACCAAATCGACATCGTTGTCGCCGTCGATGTCGCCAGCCGCGACATCGTTCGAGTTATCTACGGCCGGATAGTTGACGGCATCGGACAGAGTGCCGTCACCAAGGTTCAGCTGGACGGCAAGGCTGTTGCCCACCACTTGACCCGTAAAGAAGTCTCTCCGCGCCCAAGCTGCATCCGCCAGGCCGTCGCCGTTGAAGTCGGCCGTTGCCACCGCCACCGGAGCGCGGCCAACCGGGTAACCGGTCCACGTATCGAAGCGGCTGGCGTCGCCGAGGCTGGTGGCCAAGGCAGCCTGCATCAGGCCCATGGCTAAAAGTCCCGCGACCATGATCAAAGTGCGCGGTGACACCAGGCGGGATTTTCTCGTCTCCAAGGTGAACCCTCTCTCCCAGGTAAAGGACTGTCGAGATGGTACGTCCCCCGAGGGGTTATTGGTTCTTCAGTCAGGGATTGTGGGGCGGCAGCCCCTAAGTCGACCGTTCTCGCCGAGCCCAGAATTTTCTTCGATTTCTTTTCGGAATCGGTCGTTGCGTAACCGTTTCTGTCATCCCCTCCGGTCATAGTGGGGTGATGGTGAGTGGAACAGTTTTGGTGGAGTCGGATGGTTTCGTCTATCTGGATGCGGCCGATTTGGCCGAGGGGGAGGTCCGCCGCCTCGAGGCCCATATCCGTCGGCTGCGAGGCCGGCAAGCCGAACTGTTGGCCCAGCTCGATCAACATCAGGTTTTCCATGTCGAGGGGGCGCGGACCATGGCCGATTGGGTTTCGGCCACCCTCGACCTTTCCCCGCAAGCCTCTGCCCGGCTGATGACCGCCGCCCGCACCGAGCTCCCCCAGGTGCGGGAGAAGATGTTGGCCGGGGAGTGGGGGATCGACCGGGCCGCAGTGGTCGCCAAGCTGGCCGCCGCCGGCCTCCCCGCCGACGAACTGTTGGAGACGGCCGATACTTTTTCGTTGGGCCGGCTCTATGGCTGTTGGAGAAGACCCGCCGCCTCGACTCCGACTCGGAGGTGTTTA
Organism: Acidimicrobiia bacterium; assembly: GCA_050997725.1. Taxonomy (GTDB): domain Bacteria; phylum Actinomycetota; class Acidimicrobiia; order Spongiisociales; family ZC4RG35; genus JACCTH01. The sequence continues at coordinate 6,884 of JBPCQV010000237.1, read as the reverse complement.
GCTATCAGTGGCGGTATCTGGTCTGCCAGCCGTCGTTGGACGAATCGGTCTTCAAACTGTGGGGACAGCTCCCCGGCGTCGACGGGCAAGCCAGCGCCGGGCCGATGCGTTGACGTCGATCTGTCTCGATTCGCTGACCGGCACCTCTGCGGCCTCTCCCCTGGCGGAAGCCGGGGGGATTACCCGAGCGCAGCGAGGGGGAGGGGGCGCGGTCCGAGAGCGTTACTACGGGGCCCCCTCGTCCGCCTCCTTTCGTCGGCGGCCTCTCCCCCAACTTCCGTTGGGGGAGAGAGCCGTTACCGGGTCCAACCCCACCACATCTTGGAACGCCAACATGGCGGTGACCATCATCCCAACAACCTGGTCAGCTTGTGCTGGTACCACCATCATGTCGCCATCCACCAACGGGGGATGATCATCGACCCCGACTCGCCCACCCACCGCCGCAAATTCGTCTGGCCCAACCATTCCCCACCCGACACCGGATAGCGGCTACCGGCCCACGGCTGACGTTGGTCGGTTGTTTGGATCGTCACTCAGACTGGGTAAGGCAAAAGAACCTATCTCAGGAGTTCGTATGGAATGTTCACATGATGGATGCACGTGCTCGGCGGTCGAGGGTGATGAGTTCTGCAGCGATCTCTGTCGCGAGCATGGGTCCGACCATGGCCCCATGGATTGTGAATGCGGTCATGCCGATTGCGCAGGTACCCCAGCGCTCAGCTGACGGTGCGTTGGCGAACCGATTCATAGAGAAGGACCCCGGCAGTCACCGAGGCGTTGAGCGAGTCGACCTCACCGAGTTGGGGAACTGTCACTCGATCAAAACTATTAGCGAGCCAAGGGTCGCTCAGCCCGCGGTCCTCGTTGCCAATAACGATTGCGACGCGCCTGGTCATATCGATCTCCCAGGGAGGCAAGCCTCCGGCGACAGTGGTGGCCACGACACGAAATGAGAATGACGACAGCCACACAATCGTTTCGTCGCTTGAGGCGACAGCGATCGGCACCGTGAACAGCGCGCCGGTCGAGGCGCGCACCGTGTTGGGATTGGTGACGTCGGTGATCGGGTCGACGACGAGCAGACCGGCTCCGGCCGCATCGCAAGTACGGAGCATGGCCCCGAGGTTGCCGGGCTTTTCGATCGCCACCGCCACCAGCACCAGATCCGGCGGCGACCATTCCGATAAGGCGAAGCGGGGGGTCTTGGCGACCGCCACCAGACCATCCCGCCCGTAAGCAATCTTCTCGAAGGCGCTCGGACCGACCTCCAGCTCGTCGACTCCCATGTCGAGAGGGTCGATACCTACCCGGCGAACGATCTTCACGAGCAGCAGACCGGCAGCCGAGGCTCGTTCGATCTCGCGGCGGCCTTCGATGAGAAAAGTCCCGGTCTCCTCACGAACCGACCGCTTGTGGAGCGCAGCCAACGCTCGGATCCCGGGGTTCGAACCCGAGGTGATCAGGTTTGCCATTCCTCCCGATGAACAACCGCAGCGGCGGGTTTCCACCCGCGCACCAGCGATCCCGAGCGACGATCAGGAGCAGGATGACCAATCGTCACCACCCCGATCGGTGTCACCTCGGCCGGTATTGAAGGCAGCTCCCGCACCCCCGGGATCGAATTGACACCGAGAAAGCCGGCAGCGCTGCCTTCGTCGACCGCGGCCAGCAAGAGGAGCATCATTGTCGCCCCGGCGTCGACCCACCAGTAGGGGATCGGCCATTCGATCTCGCTGCCCTCGGCGTCGAGCTTGTCGGCCTCGCGATAGCGATCGTGATAAGCCGCCTCGGAGGCGCACACGACGACATGCACCGGGGCGCCCGAGATCCACGGGTCGAATCCATCGGCGACGTACTCATCCTCGTCGGCAAGCTGTGCGATCGCCCTTCGAGTCGACTCGGACCGGACGACCAACATCGACTGGCCCTGGCTAAAGCCCGCCGAAGGCGCTTTCCGGGCCGCGGCGATGATCCGTTCGAGGGCGTCGTCGTCGACCGCGTTCGGGAGATAGTTCCGCACCATCCGCCGCCGGGCGAGGACCTCTTGGAATTCCACTAGGCGAGAAGGGCGCGGACCCGCTCATTGCGTACCTCGCCGGCATAAGTGACTGTGGCCGCGTCGAGGATGTCGTCAGCCAGGTTGACCTCTCCGCCTTGATTGAGGAGGCCGAGCAAGGCGAGGACATTGCGGGCATACATCTGGCTCGCGTCGTGCGGCTTGCGACTGGCAAAGTCGGTGAAGCCGATGACGGCCACCCCGTTGTGCTCGATGGACTCCCCGGGGCGGGTCAACTCGCAGTTGCCTCCGGTGGAGGCAGAAACATCGACGACGACCGAACCGGGGCGCATCGATTCGACCATCGCCTTGGTGATGAGGAGCGGCGCTGGCCGGCCGGGGATGGCAGCGGTGCTGATGACGATGTCGGCTGCCTGCACCGGCCCTGCCAAGCCTTCCAAAACTCGCCGCTCGGCGTCCGCTTCAAGCTCGCTCGCATAGCCCCCGCTCTGGGCCGCATCTTGTGGCGTCATCTCGACTTCGATGAAAATGGCGCCCAACGACTTGACCTGCTCGGCGGCGGCCGAGCGGACGTCGAAGCCGGAAACCGCCGCTCCCAGCCGGCGGCAAGTAGCGATCGCTTGCAGTCCCGCCACTCCGGCGCCGAGGACTAAGGCGCGGGCCGGAGGAATCGTCCCGGCGGCGGTGGTGAGCATCGGGAAGAAGCGATTGCAGGCCATGGCGGCCTCGAGCGCGGCTTGGTAGCCGGCAACGGTCGCTTGCGACGACAGCGCATCCATTGCCTGGGCTCGGGTGGTGCGGGGGATCAACTCGAAAGCAATCGAGCTCACCCCTCGCTGCGCCAGGGCAGCCAACTGGCGAGGATTCTCGTAAGGACGCAACAGGCCGACGAGAGTCTGCTTGTCGCCCAGTTGCGCAGGATCGGGGCTGTTGACCGTTGCCACGATCTCCGCTCCTAGCGCCTTTGCGCGTTCGGCGACCTGCGCCCCGGCCGCTTCGTAGGCCGAGTCGAGGAAACCGGCTTCGGTCCCGGCGCCACGCTCCACGATGACCCGATGCGAGGCCGCGACCAGTTTCTTCGTAACATCAGGGGTCAGAGCAACTCGCCGCTCGCCAGGCTCCAGTTCTTCGAGGCAGCCGATTTCCATCGCAACTCATGGTGGCAGACCCAAGCGATGTGATAGCCCACTAAATCGCCAGCTTGTGGCACACTCTCGCCCATGACGGTGTGCGCGTGATCTGGCGGTCTGATCCGCTGTCACCCCCCCGGGACCCCGCCGTGGTCTACACCCGGGGCAAGGGTTGCGCGGAGCTGGCCGAGCTTCTTTCGGTTGCTGCCACTCGGGTCACCGGCGACCTCGACGATGCCTGCATCGGTGCCCGCGCCGATGTTCTTGTCGCTCGCAAGCTGCCGGCAAGCTTCAGCCTGATCCATGTCGCGGCACCGATCGACTTCGACCGCAAGGCGATCACCACCGTAGTGGCGGCGGTCGCAGGCGGACCGCACTCGGAGCTCAACGTCAAACTCTCTGATCACCTCGCTCACCGCCTCGAGACGGACCTGATCATCGCCAGCGCCGCTTACGGAGACACTCCGGCGACGGTCACTGATGAAATCGTGGCGCGACTTGGGGAGTGGGCGCCGGCCGCGAAGCAACTCTCGGTGGCGGCAACGGATCCCGGCGACTTTGTTCAAAACCTCCCGGAAGGGTCGCTCCTCGTCATGGGGGAAGCGGGCGGCTCGCTGTTGTCGAGGATGCGTTTCGGGGCCGGAGCCCGGCTGCGAGCTTCGGCCAAGGGCGGCGCCGTCATCGTCCGGGCGGCGCCGGCGCGTGTGTTCCAAGTCATGGAGGAGCCCGTCTTTGTCAGCCCTTTGCATCTCGCTGCTGACGGGCGGCTACTTCATCACGACCAACGCCTGGCCGTAGTCGATGCAGGCAAATTGGTGGGACTTGTCGACCAAGAGAAGCTGCGGACCGCTCCCACCAGCGCCACCGTCGACTTGTTAATGGAAGAGCCCCGGTCGCTCACGCCGGAGATGTCGTTGGTCGAAGCGGCGGCCCGCTTAGGTGAGGACGGACCCTGGCCGGTGGTGGATGAAGACGGCCATATGATCGGCACCTACCACCTCACTGGAGCAAGTTCGCGCTAGATGAAGAAGCTGCTTGCAGTCCTCTTGTTTCTGTTCGTCCTCTTTCATCTCGCAGGCGGCTGGTACTTCTCGGAGGAGCTGAAGAAGGACGCCCTCGTCGCCGATCACACGCCCGCTACCCAGGACGTTGTGATCGCCGCTATCTCCGGATCGGAGCTGACATTGCAAGCGGTGGCCGACACTGAACCCGAGCTGGACGCCCCTGGAGTCGTGGGCCTTGACTGGCAGACGGGGTACGGCCAGCTTCAACCGGGAATCACGACTGCCCACGATGGCAGCGTGGTGCGGCAGATGCAACGGCTCAGCGGCGAGGCTCCAACCGCGGGGATGCTGGCGACAATCGATGGCTACGCGTTCCCGAGCGATCCTGCGGCTGCCCACGGGATCGATTTCACCGAGATCGAGTATCAAAGCCCGCTCGGGCCGACGAAGGCGTGGAAAGTGCTCGCCGCCGGGGACACATGGATTCTGCATGTGCACGGGTTGGGGGCAAGCCGCACCGAAGCATTGCGGCTGCTGCGCCCGCTGGCCGAGGAGGGCTATCCCCAGTTGGTCATCGACTATCGCAATGATGAAGGCGCGCCGGCAGATCCGAGCGGTTATTACCGATTTGGCGAGACTGAATGGGAAGACGTGGCTACCGCGGTCGATCTGTTGGTGGCCGAAGGCGCCCAGCAAGTTGTGCTGGTCGGCTATTCGACCGGCGCCTCCCACATCTTCTCGTATCTCTATCGCGAGTCTGATCCCGTCGTCACGGCGGTGATCGTCGACAGCCCGAACATCGACTTCGAGCAGACCGTGGACCTGGGGGCTTCGCAGCGGTCCCTTCCGTTCATCGGCCTTCCGATTCCGGGAACACTGGTGTGGACCGCCAAGCAAATCGCGTCGCTCCGTTTCGGCGTTGATTGGGAGAGCGTCGACTATCTGCCCGAGGCCGAACAACTCGAAGTGCCGGTGCTGGTGATCCATGGCACCGAGGACGAAACCGTGCCGTTGCAGAGCAGCCAGGATTTGGTGGCGGCCCGGCCCGACCTGGTCCGGATCTCGATCGTCCCCGGCGCGGGGCACGTGCGCTCATGGAACGTCGACGCTGCTAGCTACGAAGCAGCCGTGACCGGCTTCCTGGCCGAAGTCAGTCAATGACGGTCAAGGGGTACTACCGCCATCCCACGGTCAATCGGGAGCAGATCGTGTTTGTCTCCGAGGACGATCTGTGGACCGTGACCAGCGACGGCGGCAACGCTCATCGTCTCACTGCCAACCCGGGGATGGAGGCGTATCCGTCTTTTTCCCCGGACGGCAAGAACGTCGCCTTTGTCGGTCGGGACGAGGGTCAGCTCGACGTTTATGTCATGCCCGCGGCTGGGGGACTCGCCCGCCGTTTGACGCATTTCGGCGCCGACACCCGCCCGGTAGGTTGGCGGAAAGATGGCTCGGCACTGATTGTTACGAGCGACTATCAGCAGCCTTTCGCCGCCTGGGGACATCTGTGGGAGATCCCTTTGGAACGCGCCGAGGTAGCAAAGCTTCCGTGGGGCCCCGCCCAGGGAATCTCGTTCCGGCCCCGGGGCAACGGAGTCGTCATCAGCCGCAACAGTTTCGACCCGGCGAGGTGGAAACGGTACCGGGGTGGCCGGGCCGGATCGGTCTGGGTCGATCGCAACGGCGACGGACGCTTCGATGTCCTCGTCAGGCTCGCCGGCAACATAGCCAACCCGATCTGGCTCGGGCCACGGATCTACTTCCTCTCCGACCATGGGGGGGTCGGCAACCTCTACTCGGTCACTCCCGACGGCGCCGATCTCGCGCGTCACACGAATCATCAGGACTTCTATGCCCGATTTGCATCGAGTGACGGACGGCGAATCGTCTACCAATCGGGAGCCGATCTCTTCCTCTACGAGCCGCAGACGAACAAGAGCCGGCGAGTCCCTATCACCCTCCCCTCGGCTCGTCCGCAGCGGAACCGGCGCTTCGCACCCGCCGCGCTGAAAAAAGTCGAATCGATGTCACTGCAATCGGCCGGGCACTCGTTGGGGCTGGTTTTTCGGGGAGGGGCATTCAGCATGCCGCTCTGGGAAGGAGCTCCCACAAGGCACGGGCCGGTGTCGAGCGCGAGACAACGCCTCGTCGGGTGGCTCGCCGACGGTGATGGTCTGGTCATGGTCACCGATGAGAACGGAGAAGACTCGATCGTCATCGAAGAAAAAGGAAATCGGCGAGTCATCGCCGGAGATTTCGGCCGAATCCGGTCGATTCATCCTGGGCCAGGAAACGAATTCCTGGCCCTTACCAACCACCGTCACGAATTGCTCGTCTTGGCAATCGAGAATCGATCGGCGACGAGGTTGGTTCATCGCAGCGAGTACGGCTGGATCTCGGGTGTGGCTTGGGGACCGGAGATCGCCGGGGTTCGTTACCTGGCCTTCAGCGCTCCCACCAGTAGGAACACGTCGAACGTGTTCCTGTATGACATGAGCCGAGCAGAGAGCCATCGAATCGGCGAGCCTGTGTTCGAAGACTGGGGTCCGAGCTTCGACCCTGGCGGTCGCTACCTCAGCTTTCTCTCGGTTCGGTCTTTCGAGCCCATCCGTGATCAGCACTTCCACGACTACGGCTTTCCCCGCGGTGTCTTGGCCATGCTTATCCCGCTCGACGCAGGCTCGCCCTCGCCGTTCGCCACGGCCCACCGAGTTCCGAGGCCGCCGGGGG
>JBPCQV010000168.1:0-4652 GCA_050997725.1 Acidimicrobiia bacterium | reverse complement strand
CGCCGGGCGATCCAGCATCTGCTCGAGGATCCGCTTGCCGAGCGGGTGCTGCTGGGCGAGTTCAAAGCCGGGGCAACTGTGCTTGTCACAGTCGACGAAGAGCTCAACGAGCTGACCTTCGAGTCGGTCGAAGCGTCGCCGGTCCCACCGGCCGTGCCGGTTTCCGAACCCGCGTAGCGGAACCAGTTGCCAAGGGGATTTGACGACCTGATCGCCGCGAACCGCGTGTTCGCGGGTGAGTTCGACTTCGGCGGATTTGACGGTGTGGCGCACGCCGGCGTCGCCATCGTCACCTGTATGGACTCGCGAATAGTTCCGCTCGTGATGCTGGGGCTGCAACCCGGTGACGCCAAGATCCTTCGCAACCCCGGCGGGCGAGTCACGACGGCGGCGCTGGAGGCGCTTGTGCTCGGCGTGCACCTCCTTGGAGTGGAACGGATCCTCGTCATCCCTCACACCCGCTGCGCAGTGGCACTCAACAGCGAGGGGGAGCTCCAAAGGCTGGTGAGCGAGTCGGCGGGCAAGGATGCGACAGGACAAGCGTTCCCCGTGGTTGCCGACCAGCTCGCCAGCCTCGAGGAGGATGTGGTCAAGGTGCGCTCGCATCCGCTGATTCCCGAGTCGGTCGCCGTTGGCGGCTTCATGTACGACGTCGACACCGGTCTGATCGACCAAAGGTTCTAGGACCCGCAAGCCGAACCTAAGGTTTGCGTGGTGGCTATGCCACCACAATCGCATTAGGTTCGAGGTGATGTGCCTCTCTCGATTCCGAACCCTGGGTTCGCGGTTTGGCTAATCTGGCGCCGGCGGGTTTCCCCGCCGATTTATCCAATTGGAGGAAACAAATAGTGAAACAACACCTTCGCGCGCTATCGCTGCTGGCGGTGGCAATGCTGGTGCTGGCAGCCTGTGGAGAGGGTGGCACCGCCACCTCCACCACAGTTGGAACAACCACTCAAACTACCGAAGCCATGGCTTCGACCACCGAGGCAATGGCCTCAACTACTACCGGAGCTGACACCTCGACGACCGCTATGGCCACAGATGTCTCAGTTGGTCTGGTCTTTGACATCGGTGGTCGCGGCGACCAGTCGTTCAACGACTCCGCGGCCGCGGGCCTCGAGCGAGCCGCAGACGAACTGGGAGTCACCTTTACGGAGGCCTCCCCTAACGATGACGGTTCCAACCGGGCGGAATTGCTCCAGCTCGCAGCCGACGCCAGCGACGTCGTCCTTGCCATTGGCTTCCTCTTCGAGGGCGACGCTGCGGCGGTCGCTGCGGAGAACCCCGATGTCAACTTTGGGGTCGTCGACACGGCGATGCTCAACTTCACCGAAGATCCGCCGGTTCCCTACAGCGACAACGCCGCCGGTCTGGTCTTCTCAGAGCAACAGGGTTCGTTCCTCGTCGGCGCCGCAGCCGCGCTCAAGTCTGCTACCGGTACGATTGGGTTCATAGGTGGAGTGAGCGGAGTTGGTGGGCTGATCGAGCGATTCGAGGCCGGCTACCGGGCCGGAGCGATGGCGGTGAATCCAGACATCGAAATCTTGTCTGAGTACATCACCGCAGCGCCCGACTTCGACGGCTTCAACGCCCCCGACCGAGCCCGGGAGATCGCTCTGGCGATGTACGACGGCGGCGCCGACATCGTCTACCACGCAGCTGGTGGATCGGGCGCTGGCCTATTCGAGGCCGCGTCGGTCGCCAGCGACACGTCAGGGTCGAAGGTGTGGGCGATCGGGGTTGACTCCGACCAGTACAACACCGCCGATCCCGCGGTGCAGGAGTTCATTCTCACCTCGATGCTCAAGCGTGTGGACGTGGCGGTATTCCAGCTCATCGAGTCCCATATCAATGGCACCTTCACGCCCGGCCCGACCACCTACGACTTGACCGTCGACGGTGTCGGCTATTCCACCTCCGGTGGATTCATAGACGACATCGTTCCCCAGCTGGAGGACTTCAAGGCGCAGATCATTGCCGGTGACATCGTCGTCCCGACTGATCCAGCCGAGGTCGGTGGCTAACACAAACACGGCATCTAACGACGCTCGAGAGCGGGACCGGTTTATTGTCCGGTCCCGCTCTCTATTTACCCGGAGGATTGGTTGGCCGCCGCGATCGAGCTGTTAGGGATAACTAAGCGCTTTCCTGGAGTCGTCGCCAACGATCAGGTAAATCTCGCTGTCGAAGAGGGTGAGATTCACGCCATTTGTGGGGAGAACGGCGCCGGCAAATCGACCCTGATGAAGATCCTCTATGGGATGCAGCAGGCCGATGCCGGAACGATGAAAGTCGGCGGGCGTGAGGTCCGATTCACGTCACCCACGGATGCGATCAACGCCGGGATCGGGATGGTGCATCAGCACTTCATGCTCGCCGACCAGCTCACGGTCCTCGAAAACGTGATCCTCGGCGCCGAGCCGGTCGAGGCCTTTGGGCGCATCGATTTTGAGGAGGCTCGGAAACATCTCAAACTCGTCGGCCAGTCTTACGGACTCACGATCGAGCCAAACGATCTTGTGGAGGAGCTTGAGGTCGGTGAGCGCCAGCGGGTTGAGATCATCAAAGTGCTGTACCGGGGAGCCAAGATCCTCATTCTCGATGAGCCAACTGCGGTGCTAGTGCCTCAAGAGGTTGAAGAGCTCTTTCGCAATATGCGGGGCCTGAAGGCAGATGGAGCCACGATTCTCTTCATTGATCACAAGCTCGACGAGGTGCTGGCGATCGCCGACACGATCACGGTCCTTCGTGACGGAAAAACAGTCGCCACCGTTAAGCCGAACGAGGTGACCGCACATGATCTGGCTGAGTTGATGGTGGGATCGGAGCTGCCGACACCGGAGACGACCGAGTCGACCGTTACCGACGAGGTGGCCCTCGAGGTCGATTCCCTTGTCGTCGTCGACGTCGAAGACCGGGTGCTAGTCGACGACGTTTCGTTCCGAATCCGAAGGGGCGAGGTGGTAGGTATCGCCGGCGTGGAGGGGAATGGCCAGGGTGAGTTGGTTGACGCCATTCTCGGTACCCGGCCGGCGAAGAGCGGCAAGATCTCCTTGATGGGAAATGACGTCACGCTCACTCCGGTGCGAGAACGTCGGGAAAACGGGATCGGGTACATCCCCCAGGATCGGCATCGCGAGGGGCTGCTGCTGCCCGCGCCCCTGTGGGAGAACGCCGCTCTTGGCCACCAGACCCAGGAGCCATTCACAAGTGGAGTCTTCATCGATCGGAGCGGAGCGAAAAAGCGAACCGAGCACATCCGCCAGGAATTCGATGTCCGCACGCCCAACGTTGACGTCCCCGCCCATGCCCTTTCGGGGGGGAACCAACAAAAGCTCATCGTTGGCCGGGAGATGACCGCGGGCCCAATCGTCTTGCTGGCGGCCCACCCCACACGAGGGATTGACGTGGGCGCTCAGGCCCAGGTATGGGACGACATCAGAGCCGCTCGCGCCTTGGGAATGGCAACACTATTGATCTCCGCCGACCTCGATGAGCTCATCGGACTTTCCGACACCATCATCGTGATGCTGCGAGGCAAGCTGGTGGCCACCCTCGACCCGGCGACCGTGTCTCCCCGCGACCTCGGTGCGTATATGACGGGTGCCAAGCAGGAGTCAGCGTGACCGGCTCGCTCGGTCGCCGACTTCTGTTGACCCTGGCGGCTCCGGTCGTCGCCTTGGTGTTTTCGGTGGCCATGTCGTCGATTGTCCTACTTCTTTCAGGAAGCAACCCGATTGCCGCTTTCGGGGACATGCTGAGCCACGCGAGCCGCCTGGAAACCATGGTGGACATACTCAACCGCGCCACCCCGCTCTACATCGCCGGAGTAGCGGTGGCGATCGGCTTTCGGATGAACCTGTTCAATATCGGGGTCGAGGGTCAATTCCTGCTGGCTTTCATCGTGGCCGCCCACGTCGGAGCCCTAGTGAACTTGCCCGGGCCCCTGCGGATCGTATTCGTCCTCCTAGTAGCGATGGCGGTCGGCGCGGCCTACTCAGGCTTTGCGGGCGTGCTGAAAGTGACCCGGGGGGTCAACGAGGTGATTTCCACGATCATGCTCAACGCGATTGCGATCTCGGGTCTCGTTGCCTTCCTCGTTCGAGAGTGGCAGGCGGGTGGCTCGATCGAGGCGGGCTCGGCGCAGAGAGTCGGAACCACCCCGATACCGGCGTCGGACTTGATCCCTGATCTCAATCCGGCTCTGGAGTTCTTTACCCGCGAGATCGGTCAGGGGAAGGAGCTGACCGGTGTGCTGGTCATCGCCATCCTGGTCGGGCTGGGCTATCACATCGTCGTCAACCGGACCCGGTTTGGCTTCGATCTGCGGGCGAGTGGGATCAATCCCTTTGCGGCCCAGGTTGGTGGAGTTCCCGCCAAGCGCATGATCGTGAGCGCGATGGTGCTGTCTGGGGCCGTGGCCGGTCTGGTGGGGATGGCCGAACTCAATCAGGTCGGGTTCTTCCCGGCCAACCCAATTCGTGGCCTCGGTTTCACCGGGATCGCGGCAGCTCTCCTCGGTCGGAACCATCCCGCCGGAATCATGCTCGCCGCGTTGATCTTCGCCTTCCTCGACATCTCCTCGGGGGTGCTCCAGTTCACAGGCGCGGCCTCCCGCGAGATCGTGGTGATTATGCGAGGGGTGATCA
>JBPCQV010000166.1:0-6234 GCA_050997725.1 Acidimicrobiia bacterium | reverse complement strand
AGTCCTTTTCAACGTCGGCGACCACGAAAGAGGACTACACCACCGAACGCCCCTCCTCCGCGGGTCGCGGCGCCGTCGCCGGGGCGGGAACGGTGACCACCGGGGCCACAGCGAGCTGGGCAGGCGGGGCCACTTGCGGAGCGGTAGTTGTCGTCGTGCTGGTCGTGCTGATCAGCGATGAAGACAACTCGTCGCTGACGCGCAGATTGACACACTCCCGGCAGGGCTCATTCGGCAAGGGCGAGAGCTTGGCTTCCTGTGGAAGCTCGAACATTCCTCTTGACTCGATCTCGACCGGCGGACTGCTTTCCACGGTCGGGGCCATGGCAGTCCCGACCCAAAACAGCATGAAGATGATTGATACCGACGAAAATGCCGAGCGCCAGCGACGCACACAGCCTCCCTCCAAACCCGAGCGGGCAAAGGTAGGGGCGTTCGCGAAACTAACGCAAACCGCCGGCGGCCTAGACCAGGCTTGATTCCACCGTGATTTCGACGTTGCCCTTGAGTGCATTCGAGACCGGGCAGCCCTCTTTGGCTGCGGTGGCAGCGGTCACAAAGGCGGCGTCCTCGATACCGGGAACGTCGCCCACGACCTTGAGCGCCATCCGCACCAAACGCCAGCCCGCGTCGACCTTTTCGAAGCTGGCAGTAGCGGTCGTCTCGAGCGAGGTCGGTGTAAAGCCATCACGGCCGAGCCCCCCCGAGAGGGCCATGTTGAAACAGGCGGCGTGGGCCGCGGCGATCAACTCCTCGGGACTGGTCTTCCCACCAGCCGACTCGGTGCGGCTGGGCCAGCTGACATTCATCACCCCGCCCACCCCGGTGGCCATCGACACTTCGCCGGACCCTTCTGCGAGGTTCCCTTCCCAGCGCGACGTAGCTCTACTGTCCATAACTATCCCTCCCATTCCTGCGTAAACAACCCAGTGATTAGGGGCGCCAGATTACGCAAGAATGGATGGGGAGGGGTCCAGTTCTCAGCGTGCTCTCAGCGAATTCACGGTCAACCTGCGCGAGACCTCCTTACAGTCCCAGCAATGAGTGAGGTCGCGCGGCTGCTGGTGGTGGATGACGAAGAGACCCTGGCCGAGATGCTGGGCACCGCCCTCCGTTTCGCCGGCTACGAAGTCGAGCTCGCCAGCGGCGGCATCGAGGCGTTGAAAGCCGTCAAGGACGACCCGCCCGACCTCGTCGTGCTCGACGTCAACCTTCCCGACCTCGATGGGTTCGAGGTTTGTCGCCGGTTGCGGCGTGACGGTCATGAGATGCCGTTGATCTTCCTCACGGCGCGCGACGGGATCGCCGATTTGCGATCCGGGTTCCATCACGGCGGGGACGATTACTTGACCAAACCATTCAGCCTCGAAGAATTGGGCTTGCGAATCGAGGCGCTCCTGCGGCGCACCCGCGGCAACAACGCCGAGCCGAGCCGTATCGTCAATGGCGACCTCGTCATCGACGACGACGCCCACCAGGTGTTCGTCGGCGACAATCCGGTCCAGCTCTCCCCCACCGAGTATCGCCTGCTGCGCTATCTCACCCTCAATCGCGATCGGGTGTTGTCGAAGGACCAGATCCTTGACTATGTCTGGCAGTACGACTTCGGCGGCAATGCCGGGATCGTCGAGACCTACATCGGCTATCTGCGACGAAAGCTCGGCCCTTCGATGGCGAAACGGATCGAGACGGTCCGCGGCTTCGGATACGCATTGCGTACCAAGCGCCCGAGCTGAGCCGCGATGTCGCTACGAACCCGTCTGATCCTGGCGGTGACGGTGCTCCTGCTCCTCGTCATCTCCGTGTTCGGCTACGTGGCGGTCAGCAGCCAGCGTCGGGTGTTGATGGCCCAGATCAACGAGCGGCTCGAGTTCGCCCTCAGACAGCCGTTTCGTCAAAGCCCGGAACGCGACCGCGGCGGCGGCGATCGACTGCTTGCCGAATTGGTCATCGGCCCCGACGGGCGGATCCTCGGCTCTGCTCCCTCCGGGATCGAAGGCGGCGGCGACCCGCTTCCAGCCATCAGGAACCTGCCGACCCCCCCGGTCGGTGAGTATCAGCTGCTGACATTGGCAGGGGGCGGCGACTCGCCGTCGTTCCGAGTCGGAGTGCTCTCCCTTCCGGACGGGTTTCGGCTCGTCGTGGGTCAGCCTCTTGACGATGTGATGGCGGCAGGACAAGCGATGCGGTCGCGTTTGTTCCTGGCCGGTTTGGTGATCCTGGCCGCAGGAGCCGGCGCAGTGTGGTTGACCGTGCGCCGGGGGCTACGACCCGTCGACGAGATGATCGAAGCCGCCACCGCCATCGCCGATGGAGACCTCTCGCGCAGGGTTACGACTGAGAACCCAGAAACCGAGCTCGGCAAGCTGGGTGGCGCCCTCAACCACATGCTGACCAACATCGAGGGGGCGTTCAACTCCGAGTCTCGGGCCAACGAACGCCTCAAACAGTTCGTCGCTGACGCCTCTCACGAGCTCCGGACACCACTCGCCGCCATCGCCGGCTACAGCGAGCTCCATCGCAAGGGCGCCCTCGCCGAACCGGAGGCGACCGATCGAGCGTTGAACCGCATCGAATCCGAGACGAAGAGAATGACCAGTCTGGTCGAGGACCTCTTGCTCCTGGCCAGGCTCGACTTGGACCAGGCGCCCGATCGCGAGCCCGTGGAGTTGCGGGGTTTGCTCGAGGACGCGGCCGCCGACTCGCGGGCGATCGACTCCGAGCGGGTCGTCACCGTGTCGGGAGCACCAGAGGCTGTCGTCATGGGCGACCACGGACAGCTCACCCAGGTTGTCGCCAACTTGCTCGCCAACGCGCGGGACCACGCCCCCGCCTCCACCCCCATCCACATCGAACTCCACGACCGAGTTGATGAGGTCGAGCTGATCGTCAAAGACGAGGGGCCAGGGTTTGCGCCCGAGGTGCTGGGATCGGTCTTCGACCGTTTCTCGCGCGCCGACAGCTCGCGGTCGCGCAGAAGCGGTGGCGCCGGTCTCGGGCTGGCCATCGTCGATGCCATCGCCCGCGCCCACGGGGGACGAACAGGCGCAAGCAACGATCCAGGTGCCCGAGTCGAGGTGATCCTTCCCAAGACCCTCGTCAAAACTCCCGGCTAATTCTCAGCTTCGCCGAGGGTCGATCTCAGCTTGGTATCCGATCCTTTGGTTGTTGGAATAGGAAAGGAGCACGAAAGTGCCCAGCCAGTCAAAGAATCGCCAGACAACGAAGCTATTGGGAGTAGCCGCCGCTGCGGTCGCGATGGGTCTCCTCCTCGGAGCAACCCTTCTCGCTCCCAATCTGGCCGGTGCCCAGGAAAGCCCCACGACCACAACCGCCGACGGCGCGACGAGCCCGTCGGCCCCGGACAATCGCCTCGCCGAACGTCAGACACAAATTCGATCGGCACTCGATGGGCTCGTGACCGACGGCACCATCACCTCGGCGCAGGCCGACGCCGCCGCCGCCGCGCTTGCCAGTCAGGTCCCCGACCATGGCGGACACTCGCGCCGGGTGCATTTCGGCCTCGATGTGATCTCGACGACGATTGGGATCACCGAAGCCGAGCTGCGTGAGGCTCTCGAGGGCGGCCAGACGATCGCCCAGGTCGCCGAGGCCAACGGCGTGACCGCTCAAGCGGTGATCGATGCGCTAGTCGCCGCAGCTAATGCGTCGGCCGACGAAGCCGTGGCCGCAGGCAACATCGACGAGGCGAGAGCCGAAGAGATCAGGGCCAACGCTACCGAGCGGGCAACAGACTTCGTCAACGGCGAGTGGTCGCCATCCCGCGGACCGGACGGTCGCTCAGACTCGAGCGCCTGACCCGGAAGTCCTCTCCCCCACCGGAAGGTGGGGGAGTGGCCGCCGACGAAGGAGGCGGACGAGGGGGCCCCGTAGCAACGTCACATTTGTGGCTGGCTCCATGCCACTCCCAACTCGTTCGCGACCCGGGCGCGGAGATTGGACCAACGCCCGCGCGGGAGGCGCGCCTCCTCACCACTGACAACCTCCACCACCTGGCCATCACCAATGAATTCGATCTGCGATGGGCGATCGGCCATCACTAGCAGTGCTCCGCCTTCGATCGAAAGCCCCAGCAAGCTCGGACCGGTCGAGGCGTAAAACCGGCCGCGACCCAACGCGGCCAGGATCGAATCGGCAGCTAGAACATCGGCGGCGACTTCCACCCAACCGCGGCCAGGGTTGGCCCGATTCTCCCCAAACGATTGGAAGTGGTGAGCGTCGTCGACCGCCAAACCCCAAACCGGCCGACCCTGACCGAGAACAAGATCCCAGACCTGTTCCATCGGCGGCTGGCTCGGGGTGCCGTCGTTGGCCGCGAGGTGGTGGCAGTTGTAAAGCTCGAGAAACGTGAGCCCTTCGAGAGCGGCAATCTCCTGCCAGGTGACCGACTCCCAAAAATTCGGGTGGTTGACGCTCGCCAGCCCGCCGTCGGCGACGACCCGATCGACCATCCGTTGCAAGATTGCCGATACCGACCCTCCCTGCGCCTCCCCATGGGTCGCCGAGGTCCCGTAGCCGTTGACATGAAGCGCATAGGTCCTTTCGGGGCCTTGCCACCAGGTCGTGAGTTCCTCCCCTGGGATCAGCAAGAGGCGTCGGCCCTCCGCCCGCAGCTCCGCTTGCAGCGCTTCGGGTGGGAAGCGGACGTTGTGGTCGGAGATGATCAGAAAGTCGTACCCGTGGTCGTCGTACCAGCGAGCCACCTCACCTGGCGGACTGTCACCGTCGGTGAGGTTGGTATGGGTGTGCAGATTGCCTTTGAACCAGGGCATCAGGAATCCTTGAGAGCGTCACCTTGAGTGTGTTCGGATCGGTCGCCAAATTTGCGCAGAGTCCCACTCCGGAAAATTTGTCCCCAAACGAACGCTTTTTCGATTCTGTGTCGTGTGGCGAGCGAGTACCGATCGCTACAGGACGAATTTGGTCTCGACGTTCGTGTGGGGACAAATTTAGGTGCGATCCCGAATCCTTGCGGCCGCTCATCTCCGGGTCGTTTGCGAGGAAGACTCGTTAATCTTCGTGTTCCAAACCGTTAAGGAACCTCGCTGATGATCTTTGCATATATCGATCCGTGAACTGGCATTCTGCTCGTGCAGGCGCTTCTGGGTGGGATCGCCGGGCTGGCCGTCTACCTCAAGACCACCGGCCGCCGCCTCTTTCGGCGCACCCCCAAGGTTGAAACCGAGACTCCCGCCGACATCTAGCCGGTCCAATCCGAGTGAGCCACTTTGACCCGGGCTCGTTTCGAGATCCTGCAAGTCGCGTCGTCCTCCGCAACGGTGCTGTCGAGCGCTTGCTCACGACCCAAGGCCGAGAGGATTGGAAAGCGCTGGCCGCCAGCGGTCTGCTCGAGGCTTGGAAGGGCCGGCTCGTTGCGACCGAGCTGGGCGAAGGCCTAACCCTCGTTCACGAGAAAATCCCCTTTTGGACGTACCCGTACGAATGGTCGTTTGCCATGCTCAAGCGCGCCGCGCTTTTTCATCTCGAGCTCAATCAGGCCGCGCTCGCCCGTGGGCTCGATCTCAAGGACGCCACGCCATACAACATCCAGTTCCGCGGCCGGGAACCGATCTTCGTCGATCTCGGTTCGTTTCGCCCCTATCGGCCCGGCGAGCCGTGGATCGCTTATGGCCAGTTCTGCCGGCTCTTCCTCTACCCCCTTCTCGTGCAGGCGTACAGCGGGATCGCCTTCCAACCACTCCTCCGCGGCGACCTCGACGGCATCGATCCCGAGACCGCCAACGCCATGCTCAAAGGGCAAAAGCTCCGGCCCGGCGTCGCCCTCGATGTCACGATGCAGGCAAGAGCGCAACGCCGCGTCGATGCCGAACGTGACGTCCGCCACGAGTTGAGCTCGGCAGGCTTCAAGCCAGAAATGATCGCCGCCAACCAAAAGCGTCTCCACGGGGTGATTTCCCGCTTGCAATGGAAACCGGAAGCGTCCGCCTGGTCTGGCTACGCCCAATGCGACCATGTCGCCAGCCAGCGCCAGGCGAAAACCGAGTTCGTCGAATCGGTCCTTCGCGACCGTCCACGAAGCTTGGTCTGGGACCTAGGCGCCAACGATGGACACTTCTCGCGTCTCGCCGCTAATCACGCCGACCTGGTGTTAGCGGCCGACGCCGACCAACTCGTCATCGACCGGCTTTACCGCGATCTAGTCGAGAACGGTCCCGACAATATCCTGCCGCTCGTGTTCGACCTCTCCAACCC
>JBPCQV010000054.1:0-9272 GCA_050997725.1 Acidimicrobiia bacterium | reverse complement strand
CTCACCCAGCGATCGGAGAATGAGCCGGTCGGGGTCCCGGCATGAACCTCGGCGTATTCGGGCACCAGGTACCCGTAAGCGCGACAGACCGAGTTGGTCCCAAAAGGGTTGGTGCTGGTGAGAGGGTTGAGCGGATCATTGACCCAATCGGCGTGATGATCGCGCTGCACCTCGAGCTTGTATTCGAGGCGGGCGCCGTCTGGCAAGGGCAGCTCGAGATACCAGAGGTCGTGCCCGTTGAGCCGATCGAAACCGTGGTGTCCGGGAAACCCCGCGATCATCGGCTTCAGGTGGACCGCGTCGGCCCGGCCGCGAAAGAGGAAGATCGCCCGTCCGGGCTCGACCAGCGGGAACTTGTGATCGTCGACGAAGCGATCGATCGCCGACGCGTCGGCATGGCGAAGCTGATCGAGGACCGGCGGTGAGCTCATCTATCTAGCTGGCTCGCACCTGAACAACCCCACCGACATGGTTGAGCATGTTGCGCAGCTCGTCGTAGTCCTCGTGCTTCATCCGGATCCAGGCGTTGGCCATGTAACCCGCCTCGACCGGTTGTGTGCCCGTGCACGGGGACGGGAGGTGATAGTCGATGATGAAGCGCCCATATCGCTGCTGCACCTCGCCCATACCCTCGTAACCGGTGATGGTCCCATCCTTATCCGGCCGCAAAGCAATGATCCCGGCTGAGTACCGGCGCGAGGCAGGTTGGGAGACCTTGCCCCAGCAAACCGCCATTGCCCACTCCTGATACACGTCGAGGTCATTCGCCGCGCAATAGAGATCCCACGCGCCGACTCCCGGCGGGCGGCAGGCGATCTCGGAGAAGTTCAATCCCCTCGGCCCGTAGAACCACTCCATGTGGGTGGCGGAGGTGTCGATTCCCAGAGCCGGGATGACTTGGCGGCCGAGCGCCTTGACAATGTCATAACCGGGGGCGTCCATCCGATTGGTGGTGATGAACACTGGCGAGATCCATCGAGTTCGCATCGCCTCGAGAACGTTGGGGTAGTAGTGGGAGATAAACTCGTGCGCAGGTTGACCGTCGATCGAGATCGTGTCATAGAAGCCCTCGTGGCCCTCGATGAACTCCTCCACCGCCACCGACTGGCCCCACTGGAAGCCGAGACTGGGGATGGCCGCCGTCAGCTCGTCGTCGCTGTGGACGCGGACGGTGCCGGAAGCGCCGGCGGCGCTGCGAGGCTTGATGATGAGCGGATAGCCGACCGCGTGGGCAAAGCTGAAGAGCTCCTCGGCGCTGTCGGCGCCGGCCGACTGGGCGGTGGGAACCCCGATCTGCCGCAGGGCCTCCTTCATCGCCGGCTTGTCCCGGCACAGGTAGGCGGTTCGCACGGAAGTGCCGGGAATCCCGCAGCGCTCCCGCACCTGGGCGGCCGCCTCGACGTGGGCCTCGATCGTGGCTTCCAATCGATTCACGTCGACCACCTCTTGAACCCCGCGCACGGCAGCTTCCAGCGCATCGACGTCCACGACGGATCGCACCTGCTCGTAATGGGTCAGCCAGCCGGTGACTTCCTGATCGAGCCAGTCCTTCGGCCGCTCACCGATCCCGATCACAGTCGCCCCAACCGCGCTCAAAGCCCGAGCGAACTCGCGCTGGTAGCTCGGAAAGCTTGGTTCGACGAGGATGATATTCACGGCTGTTCCTCTCCCATTACCCGGCGATAGATACGGTCATACTCGAGGGCCCGCCGCTCCCAGGAGTTGTCTTCGGCCATTCCGTTGCGTTGCAGTATTTGCCACTGGGCTTTGTTCTGAAACAGGCTGAGGGCCTGATCGAGCGCCCAACCGACGCCCTCTTCCGAGTAGTGATCGAAGACAAAGCCCGTCCCTTCCCCGCGGGCGGGATCGTAATGAGTGACCGAATCGGCCAGCCCTCCCGTCCGGCGCACGATTGGTGGCGTCCCATAGGCCAAGCTGTACATCTGGTTGAGACCGCTCGGCTCATAGCGGGAGGGCATCAGGAAGACATCGGCGCCACCCTCGATGAGGTGAGCCATGCTCTCGTCGTATCCGTTCTGGAAATAGGCGCGGCCGGGAAAAGCTGCCGCCAGCCAGCCGAATGCCTGCTCGTAGCGTCGTTCGCCGGAGCCCAGGACCACCAAGCGGATATGCCCGGCGTCGAGCCTTCGGGCCAGGGGGCGCAGCGCAATCTCGATCCCTTTTTGGGCCGAGAGTCGGGTGACGATCCCCACCGTCAAAAACCCCTGATCGGGGTCGATCCTGGCTCGGGCCAGGAGGGCCGCCTTGTTGGCGTGCTTGCCCTCGAGCTCGGTTGCGGAGTAAGGAGAGGGGAGATGGGGATCGGAGCTGGGATTCCAGACCTCGGGGTCGATGCCGTTGAGGATTCCCAAGACGTCCCGGGATCGGTGACGAAGCATCGCGTCGAGCCCGAATCCATGCTCGGGGGTTTGGATCTCGTAGGCGTAGGTCGGTGAGACCGTGGTGA
The DNA here is from genome assembly GCA_050997725.1 of Acidimicrobiia bacterium. Classification (GTDB taxonomy): domain Bacteria; phylum Actinomycetota; class Acidimicrobiia; order Spongiisociales; family ZC4RG35; genus JACCTH01. The sequence continues at coordinate 6,805 of JBPCQV010000054.1, read as the reverse complement.
TGGTGTCGGAATACATGAGGGCGTGCTCCATGAAGCTCACCCGGCCGGCCCGCAGATGCTCCTGATGCAGCAAATACCTGCTCGATCCGAGGGCGAGGTCGTCGACGATGTGGGAACCGAAGACACCCTGGTAACCGAGGTTGTGAATCGTGAAGACCGATCGCGCGCGGGCGAAGAGCGAGTCAGCGCCATAGATGCTGCGCATAAAGAGCGGCATGAAGCCGGTGTGCCAGTCATTGACGTGGACGATGTCGGGAGACCATCCCCGCCTGCGGCACAGCTCGAGGGCCGCGTGGGTGCGGAGCAGGAAGCGCCTGTGTTCGTCGCCGTCGTTGCGATAGATCCCCTCGCGGCGAAAGTAAGGCGGATAGTCGACGAACCAGTTGCGACCGTCGTCGGCCAGGATGGCGTCGAATCGGGTCCCGATGGCTGGAATCGGGATCTCGGGATAGACGTCGTGCAGACGGTGCGCACCGTCGCTCACCTGGCGATACATCGGGCTCACGACGGTGAGCTCATGACCCATTCGTTCGAGAGCCCCGGGGAGGGCTGACGCCACATCGCCCAGGCCGCCCGTCTTCGAATAGGGCGCTACCTCGGCGGAGACGAACAGCACTTTCATTGGCTTGATCCTTTTGGCTGATTCTGTCACGGCGGGCATCGTGATTGCTTCCAAGACATGGCTCAAAGGCTGCGACTACCGTGCCGCTGTGCCGGCGGTCGTGTTCGTTGCTCCTTATTTCCTCCCCACGACCTCACGCTTCATCGCTGCCGCAGCCACCACGCCGGGAGTAACGCTGGGATTGGTGAGCGCCGATCCGGCCCAGAAGATCCCGAACGAGGTGCGTCCTCACCTTGCAGCCCACTACCAAGTGGAGAATGCCCTCGACCCTGACCAGCTCCACAGGGCTGTGACCGCGATCGGAAGCCAGCTCGGCGGAGTTGATCGGATCCTCGGTCCGCTGGAAGAGCTGCAGGTGCCAATGGCACAGGTGCGGGCGGCGCTGTCGGTCGAAGGGGTCGATGTCGAGACGGCGCGCAACTTCCGCGACAAAGACCGCATGAAGAAGGTCCTGTCCGCCCATGGGCTCCCCTGCGCTCGCCATCGGCTGGTCGGCTCGACCGATGCCGCCTGGGAGTTCATCAACGCCATCGGCCTGCCAGTGGTCGCTAAACCGCCGTCAGGTTCGGGCACGCGCAACACCTTCCGGCTCAACGAGCCCGGCCAGGTCGAGTCGTGGCTGCGCTGGTCACCTCCTTCGATGGAGGATCCGACGCTGCTCGAGGAGTTCGTGACCGGCGACGAGCACGCGTTCGACTGCGTCTTTGTCAAGGGCCAACCGGTCTGGTGGAACATCTCCAATTACTACCCAACCCCGCTCCAGGTGATGGAAAACGCCTGGATCCAATGGTCGGTGGTGCTGCCACGGGACATCTCCGGGCCTGAATACAGCCAGATCAACGAGGCGGGGCCGGCGGCCATCGCCGCCCTCGGTTTGCAGACCGGCTTGGTCCACATGGAGTGGTTTCGCCGGCCGGACGGCTCCATCGCGATCTCGGAGGCGGCGGTCCGTCCACCCGGCGCGCAGTTCTCGACCTTGATCTCGTATGCGCATGACTTTGACCTCTACCGGGACTGGGCGAAGTTGATGATCTATCAGGAGTTCGACCCGCCGTCGCGGCAGTACGCCGTCGGGGCCGCGTATCTGCGGGGGCAGGGCAAAGGTCAGGTGGTCGGCATCAGCGGCTTGGAGAAGGCGCAGGAGACGGCGGCCGGGATGGTGGTCGAGATCAAACTTCCCGAGACAGGCCAGTCGCCCACCGGGCACTATGAAGGCGAGGGCTATGTGATCGTCCGTCACCCGGAGACGGCTCGGGTCGAAGAAGCTATCAGAGCAATTGTGGCGAACGTGAAAGTGGCGTTGGGGTGAACGTGTTGTTCCTCTCGCCGGGGTTTCCCACCGAGATGACCGATTTCGTGCGCGGCTTGGCCGAGGTGGGGGCCAATGTGATCGGACTCGGAGACCAGGCTGAAGGAGCGGTGCCACCCAAAGCGCGGATGGCTTTGTCCGCCTATTACCAAGTGAGCTTTTCCCGGCCGGAGTCGGTGATCGAGACGGCCGCGGCTATCTCCCGCCAAGTCCGGATCGACCGAGTCGAATCGCTGTGGGAGCCGTTGATGATCCTCGCCGCGCAAGTGCGAGAGGCCCTAGGGATCGCCGGCATGACGCAGCTCGAAACCATTCCCTTCCGCGATAAAGAGGCGATGAAGCAAGTTCTCGACGGCGCCGGGATCCGGACGCCGCACCACTACTCATCCAAAACCTTGGAAGGCATATGGGATGCGCTTGAGAAGGTCGGCTATCCGGCCATCATCAAGCCGATCTCCGGAGCAGGGTCCATCGACACCCACCGAGTCAATGGCCCGTCCGACGTCGAGGCAATCGCTCCTTCCCTTCGCCACATCGAGGAGGTGAGCATCGAGGAGTTTGTCGACGGCGAGGAGTTCACCTTCGACACCATTTGCGCCAACGGCAACGTCCTCTTCTACAACATTTGCTGGTACCGCCCCCGGCCACTGCTCGGGAAAACCAATGAGTGGATCAGCCAGCAGACGCTGGCGCTGCGCAACCCGGATGTAGCCGAGCTCGCCAGTGGCAAGCAGATGGGGTTTCAGGTGCTTAAGGCCATGAACTTTCGCGACGGCTTCACCCATATGGAGTGGTACCTCAAATCGGACGGCGAAGCGGTGTTTGGCGAGATCGGAGCGCGGCCCCCGGGCGGCCGCACGGTCGACGCCATGAACTTCGCCTCCGACGTCGATCTATTCCGCTGCTGGGCGGAGGCGACCGTACACGGTCGACTGAGCGAGCCTTTGGATCGCAAGTTCAATGCCGTGACGGTCTTCAAACGGGCGATCGGTCAGGGGCACATCCAACGCTACGAAGGCCTCGACCGGTTGCTAGCGGAGTTGGAGCCGTGGATTGTCGCCACCGAGCTCAACCCGATCGGATCGCCCCGGCGCAACTGGAAGCAGCAACTAATCGGGGACGGCATGGTCGTCGTCCGCCATCCGGATCTCCGCGTCTGCACCGAGCTGGCCGACCGCGTCGGGACCGATCTCCAGATTTACGCGTCCTGATCATTCCTGCGTAAAACCCCCCCGATTAGGGGCGCCAAGTTACGCAAGAATGGTTAGGAGAGGGCTCGGTGGAGGAAAGCCGCCATCTGCTCGCGCGTGACCGAGGCACCGGGGCAGTAGGTCGTTGCCGTGCAGCCGCTGGTGATCCCCGCCTGGGCGAGCGCGTTGATATCGGCCTCGTGTATCGATCCTTCGTCGTCGCCGAAGTAGTCCACCGTGGCGGCGGGGAGTTGCAGGGCGCGGACCAGGAACGAAGCCATCTGCTCACGCGTCGTGGGAGCGTTGGGACAGAAAGAGGTGGCTGAGCAGCCGTTGGATATCCCGGCTTCCTTGACCTGATTCGCACTCGACTCGTAGGGCGAACCGGCGTCGTCGATGAAGTAGTCGGCCGTGGGAGGCGGGAGCCCGCGGGCCCTCGACAGGCAAGTCGCCATCTGGCCCCGCAAAACCGGGCTCGCCGGGCAGTACAAGGTGGCCGCGCAACCCGTCGTGATCCCGCTCGAATAGAGCCATTCGATGTCCGCCTCGAAGGCCGAGGCGTCGTCGTCGGAGGAGGTGCCCGCGAAGGGAGTTAGGTAGGTGTCGACCGTCAGCACACCGGGCTCGAACCAGTCGGCGAGCGGCCATTGGTAGACCGTCGTTTCGAAGTTCATCCCGTCGCGCCAGCCCGGGGCCACGAGTCCTCCCTTGAACATCGACCAATCCTGTTCCTTTTCGATGTTGAAGTAGATGAAGCCGACGGCGTTGGGATCATCCGCCAGATAGGCGAACATATCTCTGATCCAGGCATCCTTGTCACCGCCAAAAGGAGAGGTGGCCGTTTGCGAAACCAAGAAAGGTTTCTCGGGAGCGAAACCGCGGGCCTCGTCGAGGGCGCCGCCCATGGTTTGCTCGACCGTCGTCCAGTAGGCCCCTGCCTGAGTCGATCCCCAGTTGTAGGCGGACATCCCGACGAGGTCGACCACATCGGCACCGGGGTAGTAATCGGCCATGTGATACGGAGGCGCTGACCACCCGTTGGGGGCGAAGACCCAGCGAACGTTCCACAAGGTGGCCCCCGATTGCGATGCCACCGAAACGAAATGGCGATACGCGGCGATGAAGTCAGTCGGGGTCATCCCGTAGGGAATCCAATCCCCATTCATCTCCGGCATCGGCGCCAGCATCACCGAGCGGCCCCCACCCTTGGCCAGCCAGGAGTCCACCGCCGAGGCCATGGCTGAGATGTGACTGTCCACCGCCCCCGCGGCCACTTCCGCCGCTGTCACCGGAACGTGAATGTTGACAAAAGGCGTGGCGCCGACCGACCAAATCTCGTCGAGCATGTAAAGAACGTTGGCCGGGGGCTCAGAGACGTTGAACCAGAGACCTCCGATCGAGACGTTTTTCCCCGACGCCGCGTTGAGGGCCTGAATGTGGTCAGCGGAGAACCATTGCTGCGGCGCATACACACCCGCCAGGATTTGGTCGGTGGCGACCGCCACCCCGGGCTCGGCACCGGCCGGCTGGCTGCCACCACTAAGGGTGGCGAGCAAGGCGACAAGGGCGAGCAGAATCCCCTTTTTCCCGGTGGTCATTGCGAAAACCCTAGCCCGGTAGCCTCACTTAGTGACCACTTCGAGGCTGGCCGGAACCCGTCTCTACGGCATCGACGCGGCGAGGGGCTTGGCACTAATCGGGATGATGTCGGTTCACATTCTTCCCTCGCGCGACGCCGACGAGTCGACGTCTTTGGCCTATCTCCTTGCTTCCGGCCGCGCCTCAGCGCTCTTTGCCGTGGTGGCCGGCATTGGTCTGGCCCTCGCCGACGGACGTCAGAATCCACCGCAAGGCGCGGCGCTGCGGGCGGCTCGCGTCGGAGTCTTCGCCCGTGTCCCAATCCTTGCTTTGATCGGGATGATCCTCGGTGAGATCGACTCCGGGGTGGCGATCATTCTTGTCAACTATGCCCTGCTGTTCCTGTTCTCGACGATCGGCCTCGGGTGGACCAGCCGCCGCCTGTTCTGGGTGGCCGCGATCTGGGTGCTGGTGGTGCCGGTCGCCAGCCAATTCGCCCGCACGGTGTTGCCGGAGACGACGTTTCTCCAGCCCAATTTCACCGCCCTCCTCCAACCGATCACCCTGTTGAGGGAAGTCTTGCTGACCGGCTATTACCCGGTGATCCCCTGGCTGGGCTACATCTGGGCGGGATTGGCGGTGGGGCGTCTCGATCTCAGCTCGAGCAAGGTGGCGCGACGACTTGCCCTCGCGGGCGGAGCGCTGGCCATCCTCAGCCCCGTCGTCTCCAACCTGTTCGTGGGCGATCGACTCGGAGAGCTCCCTATCCAATTCTTTGGGGTGACTCCGACCGATTCGGTCCTCTATCTCGCGGTGGCCACGCCCCACTCGGCGACGCCGCTTGACCTCCTGCACACAATTGGCACTTCCCTTTTTGTGGTGGGAGGGGCACTCCTGATCGTTCGGGTCTTGGGTTGGCTGGCTGCGGCCGGGGCAATGACCCTGAGCCTTTACACGCTTCACGTGCTCGCGCTGGCGACCCGGGCGGGCATCGAAGAACGGCCGCGGCTGCTCGTCGTGCATGTTCTCGTCGCCTTCGTCGCCGGCTGGATCTGGGCGCAATTGGTCGGCCGGGGGCCGCTCGAACAACTTCTCGCCAGAACCTCGGCGCGAGCTCGGGCAGTCGTCTCCGCCGCTATCCCCAGAGCGGATCGATCGCCTCCCTGAGCAACGCCGGGATCTCTCCCAAAACATGTTGACGATTGGCGACGACGACCCGGCCCCCGACGACCACGGTTTCGACATCGGCAGCCGAGGCCACAGACGCTTTTTTGGTTGCGGGAACGCCCGCGGTACGCACCGAGTCGCTCCTAATCGAGGTGAGGTCGCAAAGAGCTCCGACCTCGAGGACGCCGCCCTTCGTCCATCCGAGCGCCTGGTAGCCATGCCGGGTCAAGGCGTCGATCTGCTCGCGGAGGTTGAACACCGAACGCTGCCTGGTCAACAGACGTTGATCCATCTCCAGCCGCTGGATTTCGAGGAACGGGTCGATGAAGACGTGTTGGTCAGTGCCGATCGTTAAGGGGACATTTTGGCGGTGAAGCTCGGCGAAGGGCCCAATGCCGTCTCCGAGGTCGGCTTCGGTGGTTGGACAGGCACAAACTGTTGCGCCACTCGAGGACAACAGCGCGATGTCCTCCGCCTCGACGTGGATGGCATGGACCGCGGTGAGGTCTGCGCTCAAGACCCCTTCTTGGGACAAGAGCGCGGTTGGGCTCATCCCATGTGCCGACAGAGTCTGCTCATTCTCGGCCGGTTGCTCGGAGAGATGGATGTGGAGCGGGCCGCGGCGGCCCGCGGCCGCGATTTCGGACACCGCCTCCCGAGGCACAGCCCGGACCGAGTGGATTGCCGCTCCGATCCGCGCCTGTGCCGACCCGTTGAGCATCGCTCGGCGTCTCGCCCAGTCGTCGACGTCGGCGTCGGCGAATCGTCTTTGCGGTGGCGAGAGCTCCTTTCCGATTCCACCCTGGAGATAACAGGTGTCGAGCAACGTCAGCCTTATACCCGCGGCCTTCGCAGCCTCGATCAGTGCAAGACCCATGGCGTTGGGATCGTCGTACGGAAGACCCCCAGCCCGATGATGCAGATAGTGGAACTCGCCGA
>JBPCQV010000207.1:0-8576 GCA_050997725.1 Acidimicrobiia bacterium | reverse complement strand
TGGCGAACGAGTACCGTTCGCCACAGGACAGATTTGGTTTTTGGCGTTTAGCCACAGGACAAATTACTGCGCGACATTTCCTGCGAAAGGAGCGAGGACGAAGGTCAGGGCGTCCTCCAGGCGATCGAGCCATGCTCCCCAGTCGTGGCCGGTCCAGTTTTCGACCCATTTGACCCGCATGCCGCCGGCGACGAGGCGGGGATGCAGGCGACGATTGAAGTCGACCAAACCTTCGTAGCGACCCACGCTTTGGTACATGCGAACTCCGCGCAGAAGACGGGGGTCAAAAACATCGAGAAAGGCGATGACCGGTTTGAAGACCGACGCCGGCCAGAAGTGGTCGCTGCGATGCGCGAACGAACCCGATAGCGACACCACGGCGCCGATTACCTTCGGATAGTGAGCTGCGGCGGCGAGCGCTGCCACTCCACCGAGCGACGAACCCACGGCCACCGTCCGATCAAGCGGCGACCAGATCCGGAGCCGGCGGGCGAGGTGGGGGAGCACCTCCTCGGCGAGATGCCGGCTGTGGGCGAGCGAGGCTCCATATTCAGATATCCGATCTCGCGGCTCAAGGAGTACCGCCGCCGCCGGAGGGATGATCCCCCTCTGGGTGAGCTGGTCGAGCGCCGGTCCCAAACCTCCATGCTGGAGGAAGTCGAACCCGTCATGGACCAAGAGGACGGTCCGGGCATCCTTGTTCGCGACCCCGGATGGCAAATAGACCCGGTGGTGGCGACGGCCCCCGAGGCCGGTTGAATGAACCCGAATCTCGGTCAGGGTGCCTTCACCGAAGGGTCGTCCACGCTGAAACCAAGGCCGATAACCAGGGCCGGCCACAATCGAGTTGACCCCGAAGGGGTTGGTGGCGCTCGGAGGGTTGAGCGGGTCCTCGATCGCGATTTGCCGCCTGCCATTACGGATGAGAAAGCGATACTCGATCCGAGCGGTGGCGGGCAACGGGAGCCGGAGAAAATGCAAATCATGGCTCAAACTCTCAAACGCCGGGGGCGTGGGGAAATTAGGCATCCAGGTCTGGAGGCGGACTTCATCGGCGGGCCCCCGAAAGACGAGAATGGTGTCACCGAGGTGATGAAAAGGCCCGGGAGCCGTGGCGACCTTTTCGCGCAGGTCAGACGCAACAGGAGTCACCAAGCGGGCCGCAGGTTATCGACGGCTTGCGAATTAGCCGGGTAGCGGGCTGGCAGAATCAGTGGCGATGACTGCCGTGACCCGCCCCCTGACTCAGCCTTTCACGAGCGTAAAGCAGGACGCCATCACTGCTGTCCTTTCGTTCTGGCTGATGACCGGGTTGATGATCGACGGCTGGGCCCATGCGACTCGCGGGGGAGTGGAGTCCTTCTTCACGCCTTGGCACGCGGCCTTCTATTCCGGTTTCGCGGCCACCGCCGCTTGGATCGCCTATTTGATCTTGACGCCTCCTCGCCAGATCGGCGGAGGCTCGGTTCGGGCAAGAGTCCCAATTGGATACCGCCTCGGATTGAGCGGAGTTGTCATCTTCGGCATCGGGGGAGTGCTCGACCTTGTCTGGCACGAGCTGCTGGGGATCGAAGTGAACATCGACGCCCTCTTGAGCCCCACCCAAATGGTCTTGCTGGCCGGGGCGATGCTGATTGTGACGACCCCCATCCGCTCGAGCTGGCACCGACCCACGCCCCGCGACAGCAAGTGGAGTTGGGTCGCTCCGGCTATCGTCGCCACCGGCCTCAGCGCCCTCCTCGCCCAGTTCTTCCTCTTCTATGCCTCGGGTTGGCAGGAACCGGCGTTCCGATTTCGGTGGGAGCCGGGGGACGATTTCCTGGTTGTCTTCTCAGTTCTCAGCCTCACCGCGTCGACGGTGATCTTCATGGGGGCCGCGTTGTTGATTCTCCAGAGGTGGGCACCACCCTTCGGGGCTTTCACCGCGATTCTGGGGATCATCGGGCTCGGGCTCCAAGGTTTGCATGGCTTCGAACAACCCGGCGACCTAGTAGGAGCACTGGTCGCGGGGTTGGCGCTCGACTTCCTCGCGTTTCGTCTCAGGCCTTCGCCGACGACTCCTTCGTTATTTCGGGCGTGGGCATTCCTGGCGCCGATCGTCGTCTGGACCGCCCACGCCCTTTATCTCGCGCTCATCGGCGAATTCGGCTGGCCGCCGGTGCTCTGGGGAGCGATCCTGCTCCAAGGTCTCGTGGGCGTCGCGCTTTCTGTGATCGCGGTACCGGCCCGCCTGCCAGCCGAAACGACTAGGGAGCGGCGCCTCTGGTCACATTGAGCGGACCCGATCAGGCCTGCCTGGCAGGAGCCGAAGGTCCGGGGATGGCGATGGCGATGGACTTGGTGGTGGCCACGGCCGATCAGATGGGAGCGACTGAGCTGCTCGACATCACCTCGGCCCACATCGACAGCTGCCTGTTCCACGGGATGGCCGGTCTCGATTTCGTCCGACGGCTGGTCGACGGGGGAGCGGCGGTGGCAGTTCCAGCAACATTGAATGTCTCTTCCCTCGACCTGCTTCATCCTGATCTCTACCGGGGTGACGAAACGACCGCCCGGCTGGCGCGCGAGCTGATGGACGCCTACGTCGCCCTCGGCTGCACCCCCACCTGGACCTGCGCTCCTTATCAACAGGTCAACCGTCCCCGCTTTGGCGAGCAGGTGGCGTGGGCGGAGTCGAACGCGACCGTGTTCGTCAACTCGGTGCTCGGGGCGAGAAGCAACCGCTATGGCGACTTCATCGATATCTCCTGTGCGATCACCGGACGGGCGCCGGCGGTTGGGCTTCACCTTGACCAGGGACGCCACCCCACCCTCCACCTTGAGATCGGTCAGTCGCTGGGGGATTTGATCGACGAAGACTGGTTCTATCCCACGTTCGGCTATGTGCTCGGTGAGTTGGCCGGTGCGGCGGTAGCCATCGTCACGGGCCTTCCGCCCGGATTGAGCGAAGACCGGCTCAAATCCATCGGTGCTTCCGCCGCGACGAGCGGAAGCGTCGCCCTTTTCCATGCCGCCGGCTCCACCCCTGAGGCAGAGCAATTCGACATCCAGCAGCTGCCGAAGTTCACGGTTGAACGGGAGGCGCTAGAAGCGGTTCACACCCGACTCTCGACAGCCGTCGGACGAGTCGACGCTATCAGTCTGGGGGCGCCGCACTACTCGGGGACAGAGCTCCGAAATCTCCTGGACGGTTTGGCCGGCCGGCGCGTCCGGATCCCGACGTACGTCAACACGTCTCGCGATCAGATCGCAAGCCTCTCTTCAGTCATCGTGGAGCTCGAGGCTCTTGGGTTGACGATCGTCACCGACACCTGCACCTACATCACTCCGATTCTCGACCCCGAGGTCGGGGTGGTGATGACTGATTCAGCGAAATGGGCCCACTACGCACCCGGCAACCTCGGGGTGGAGGTGGTCTATGCCCCTTTGGCCGATTGCATCGGGGCGGCGGTCAATGGTGGATGAGCCAACCCTCGTGCTCAGCGAGCCGCTCTCATTTTGGGGAGGTCTTGACCCGGTGACCGGAGAGATCATCGATGTCCATCATCCGCAACGTGGGGCGGTGGTGACGGGCAAAGTGCTGCGGATGCCCCACGGCCGAGGGTCGTCCTCGTCGCCTTCGGTGCTCGCCGAAGCGCTGCGGCTGGGTACGGGCCCCAGCGCGATCGTGCTTGCGGAGGCTGATCCCATGGTCTGGCTCGGCGCCTACGTGGCCGAGTTGCTTTACGGGGTGAAGTGTCCGGTCATAGTGAGTCCCGAACCCCGCGGGTAGGCTCGTAGCCGATGAAGGTCCTCGTCACCGGCGGGGCCGGTTTTGTCGGCAGCCACACGGTGGTGGCGCTGATCGAGGCCGGTCATGAGCCTGTAATCGTCGACACTCTCGTCAACTCGCAACCCTCGGTGATCGACGGGATCGAGGCGATCACCGGCTTTCGTCCCGAGCTTCACCGAGTGGACGTCGGGAAACCTGTTGACTTCGCCCCCGTGGTGGAGGCCGGTGCTTTCGACTCGGTTATCCATATGGCCGCCTACAAGGCGGTCGGCGAGTCGGTCGAGAAGCCGCTGCGCTACTACGACAACAACGTGGCCGGCACCGTTCGGATGTTGGAGGTTCTCGACAACGCCGGGGTCACTTCGATCGTCTTTTCCTCGTCGGCAACGGTTTATGGACAGCCGCAGACCTTGCCCCTGAGCGAGGAGATGCCGATTGGCACGGCCACCAACCCTTACGGCTGGACCAAAATCATCATGGAGCAGGTGATGACCGACCTCGCCCGCTCCAATCCGATTTGGTCGGTCACTCTTCTCCGCTACTTCAACCCGGTCGGCGCGCACGAGAGCGGCCTCATTGGAGAGTCGCCGATTGGTGAGCCATCCAACCTCATGCCTTACGTCGCCCAGGTTGCCACCGAGCAACGACCGTTCTTGCGCGTGTTCGGGCTCGACTACGACACCCGCGATGGCTCGGCGATCCGTGACTACATCCATGTGATGGATTTGGCCGAGGGGCATGTGCGCGCTCTCGAGGTTCTTGCCGACGTGCCCGGGGTCCACATCTTCAACCTTGGTACTGGCCAGGGAACGACCGTGCTCGAGCTGGTCGAGACCTTCGCGGCCACCAATCAGGTTCCGGTGCCGTGGGAGCCGTACCCGCGGCGGGCCGGCGATGTCGCCGAAAGCTGGGCAGCGGTGGATCGAGCGCAGGCTGAGCTGGCCTGGAAGACCCGCCGCGATCTGGCGGCGATGACCCGCGACGCCTGGAACTGGCAGCGGAGACAGCCCCCATCCGCAGATACGCACTAGGTTGTCGATCGTCGAAAGCGATAAGTGGTAACTGAGGTTTCCAACCCGATGGTGGACGATGTGCTTGCCCTCATTGGGGAGTCGGCTGATAAGCCGGACCACGGGTTACTGACCGAGTTTGCTCAGGCCTATCTGCGAAGAATCCCGCCGGAAAACTCTCAATCCGCTGCAGAGTGGCTCGCCGAGGTCGAGCGGGTATTCGATTTCATCCGGGTCCGGAAAGAGCCGGTGTCGGTCCGGGTATCGAATCCCGACGACAGCCAGGGCACTGTGATTGAGGTGAATGTCGAAGACAGCCCGTTCCTGCTCGACTCGATCAGCAACGAGGTCGCGGCCCACGGCTTAGAGGTGTCGCGCGTCACCCATCCGGTGATCGGAGCTGAACGTGACGGGGACGGTCGATTGATCAGTATCGGCCATGCACGGCACGCCCTCCACAAAGAATCGGTGGAGTACTACGAGCTCAATCGGCGACTCTTCGAAGGTGATCTGCCCGGGCTCGAGAAGGCATTGCGCACTGTATTGATCGATGTTCGGCGGGCGGTCGATGACTTCCGCCCGATCTTGGACCGGATCGATCGAATGGTCGAGCTGGCCCGGCAGGCGACGGGCTTCTATCCGGAAGCCGAAATCGGCGAGGCGATCGCTTTCATGCAATGGCTACGCGACAACAATTTCGTGTTTCTCGGGTACCGCGAGTATCGCCTGGTCGACCTCGATGGCGAGACGGCGGTCCAAGCCGTCGCCGACACCGGTCTGGGCATTCTCTCCGGTGAGTCTCGAGTCGCCGAGCCGGTTCCGCTTGACGACCTCGATCCCGAAATCGCCGCCCGCTACACCAAAGGCGATCTGCTGGTCATCACCAAGACCAACCGTGCGTCGACGGTTCACCGACGAGTCAAGCTCGACTACATCGGCATCCGGGTCATCGGCCCCTCCGGTAACTCGGTCGGAGAAGCCCGTCTGCTGGGGCTTTTCACCTCGAAGGCGCTCATGGAACGTTCTTCCCACACACCGATCCTGCGGCGCAAGCTTTCCGACCTGGTAGCGACCGAGGATCTGATCGAAGGGTCGCACGACCACAAGGCCGCCATCCAGATCTTCGACGGCTTCTCGAAACATGACCTTTTCACCGCCCCGCCCAAGGAGCTGCGCAGACAGGTGATGGGCTTGCTCGCCCATCAAGAGTCGCGTCAAGTGCAACTGTTCGTGCGGCGCGATCTGCTCGAGCGGAGCGTGTCGATCCTTGTTGCGATGCCGCGCGACCGTTTCAACGCCGAGTTGCGTAAATCGCTGCAGGACCTGTTCATGGCTCGATATCACGGCCTGTCGGTCGAGTATCACCTCGAGCTCGGTGAAGGTGATCAGGCGCGGGTTCATTTCACGGTCTGGGTGAACGGGCCGATCCCGGAAGTTGACTACAAAACGCTCGAAGAGGAAGTCCTCGACCTGACCCGGACCTGGACGGATCGGCTCAACGAGCGACTGGAGGAAGACCGGACCGCGGCGCCGCTCACCGAGGAATGGGGCGATCGTTTTCCCGATTACTACCGCGTCTCGAGCACCCTCGAGGGCGCGGTCGAAGACGCGCGCACGCTTGACAACCTCGCCAAGAGCGGGCGAGCGTTTCATGTCGGCATTCGCAATGAAACCGATGCCGGCGAGGATCTGACGCGCGTCTTAATTTATCGCTCAGACGGCAAGCAACCGCTCTCCGAGCTTGTGCCCGCCCTCGAGGATCTCGGGCTGCGAGTCATCGAGGAGGTGCCGACCCGTCTCGCGGGCGGCGGCGATTACTTCATCCATGACTTTGGAGTGGCCGGTGATGACGGTCAGATGCTCGACCTCGAAAGCTGTCAGCAGCGGGTGGCCGACGCCCTCACCGCGGTGTGGGCCGGGGAGGCCGAATCCGACGACCTGAACGAGCTCGTGATCACGGCCGGGCTCACGCATTGGGAAGTGAGCATTCTCCGGGCATATCGAGTCTATTGGCGCCGGCTCGCCCTGGCCTTCACCGTTGGTTATGTCAACGACGTTCTCAATCTGTTTCCCAACGTGGCGCGAAAGCTCATCGAGCTGTTCCGAGCCCGCTTTGACCCGACCAGATCTGCGGTCGATCCGCAGCCGCTGCGCGACGAGATCGTCGCCGCCCTCGATGCAATCCCTTCCCTCGATCACGACCGCATTCTGCGAAGCCTCTACCGGCTGATCGAGGCGACCTTGCGGACCAACGCTTTCCTGCCGGGACGAGTGAATCTTTCGTTCAAGCTGAACTCGGCGGCGGTGCCCGACATGCCCCAGCCGGTTCCTTTTGTCGAGATCTTTGTTTATGGGCCGCGGGTGGAGGGGGTTCATCTCCGGGGTGGCCCGGTGGCCCGCGGTGGCCTGCGATGGTCGGACCGACGCGAGGACTATCGGATCGAAGTGCTCGGGCTGATGAAAGCTCAGATCACCAAGAACGCCGTGATCGTCCCGACGGGAGCCAAAGGCGGCTTCGTCCTGCGGCGGCCCCCAACCGATCCCACCCAGATTCCGGCTGAGGTCCAAGCCGCCTATGAGAGTTACATCCGGACGTTGCTCGATGTCACCGACAACCTGGTGGACGGCAAAGTCGTCCATCCGCCGGGGGTGCGAGTGCACGACGGCGAGGACCCTTATCTGGTGGTTGCCGCCGATCGGGGCACAGCGACCTTCTCCGATATCGCCAACTCGATCGCGGCCGAATACGACTTCTGGCTCGACGACGCGTTCGCCTCCGGTGGTTCGGCGGGTTATGACCACAAGGCCCTGGGGATCACCGCGCGGGGGGCGTGGGAATCGTTGCGGCGCCATTTCCTCGAGCTCGGAATCGATCCGTTCGAGCAGCCGTTCACTGCGATCGGGATCGGCGACATGTCAGGCGACGTGTTCGGCAACGGCATGCTGGGCTCGGCTCAGCTGAAACTCATCGCCGCCTTCGATCATCGTCACATCTTCATCGACCCGAGCCCCGACCCGGCGCGGAGCTTCGAGGAGCGCAAGCGCCTCTTCAACCTGCTCCGTTCCTCCTGGGACGACTTTGACCGGGCCGTGATCTCTGAGGGCGGGGGAGTGTTCCCTCGCTCGCTGAAGAAGATCACTCTCACGCCCCAAGCGCAGAAAGCGCTGGGGGTCACCCAAGCCGAGTGGGCGCCTAGTCAGTTGCTGCGGGCGACGTTGATGGCCCCCGTCGATCTGTTCTGGAACGGGGGCATCGGCACCTATGTCAAGGCAACGGAGGAGACCCACGAGGAAGTGGGGGACAGGGCCAACGACGCGATCCGGGTCGATGGCCGCGAGCTCCGCTGCCGGGTGGTTGTGGAGGGAGGCAACCTCGGATTGACCCAAGCAGGTCGAATCGAGTATGCCCTCGCCGGGGGGAAGGTCAACACCGACTTCATCGACAACTCCGGCGGGGTCAACTGCTCGGACCGCGAGGTCAACCTCAAGATCCTGCTCCGTCTGGCCGCGGAACGAAAAGGATTGACCCGCGCCGAGCGAGACGAGCTGGTCGCCGCGGCCGCCCCTGAGGTCGTCGCCCGCATCCTCTATGACAACTTCCAGCAGGCGCAGATGATCTCCCAGGAAGAAGGGGCGGCGACCCGCCGGGTCTGGGCTCATGAGCAGTTGATGGTCCTGCTCGAGACGGAGGGGATTCTCGATCGCCGGCTGGAAGGATTGCCGGCCACCGAGGCGCTGGCTGAACGGGGACGGCTGGGACGCGGTCTCACCCGACCGGAGATCGCCGTCCTCTT
>JBPCQV010000124.1:0-4627 GCA_050997725.1 Acidimicrobiia bacterium | reverse complement strand
TCTTGAGTCAGGGCGACCGTCTGTGGGTTGGAATCTCCGCGGTCGGGGTGTTCCGCTCTGAAGACTGCGGGGAAAGCTTCGTCCGGGCCGATCAGGGCGTGATCCCAGCCTCAGAGGAAGGCGAACCTGCCTGGTGTGTTCACAGCTTGGTCGCCGACCGGGACGATCCCAACCGCATCTGGCGCCAGGATCATCGCGGCGTTTATCGCACAACCGATGGTGGCGACAAATGGGAGCAGATCGAGAACGGACTTCCGGCTTCGTTCGGTTTTGCGATCGGTCGCAATCAGGAGACCGGGACTTTGTTTGTCGCCCCTATCACTGCTGACGAGAATCGGGTGCCGGTCAACGGTCATTTCTCGGTGTTCCGTTCGCAAAATGACGGCGACTCCTGGGAGGAGGCGGGCGTTGGCTGGCCTCAGGAGGGCCAGTTCAACGGTGCGCTCCGCAACGCGATGGCGGTCGACAACGAGGGTGGGGTGGCAATTGGGACGACCGGAGGGTCCGTCTTCGTAACCTCCGACGATGGCGATCATTGGGAACAGCTCCCGGTTTCGCTCCCCAGGATTCTCAGCGTCGCGACGATCTGATGACCAATCCTCCATGACCAGGGCGGCAGTTCGGCTCCCGCGACTCTTGGAGCCGGCCGTGGGCGATGTCAGGAGAGTCAACGTGGAAGGTGGCACCTTCCGTCAGGCGCTCGATGACCTCTTTCGCCAGCATCCGACGTTGCGGGTGCATCTGTTGGACGAGCAAGGTTTCCTGCGGCCGCACGTCCTGTGCTTCCACAACGGCGAGGCGAATCGAGAACTCGCTGACACCACGATCAGCGACGGGGACGAGATCGTATTTCTTCAGGCGGTCTCCGGAGGGTGAAGGCTGGCGCG
This sequence comes from Acidimicrobiia bacterium, assembly GCA_050997725.1. Classification (GTDB taxonomy): domain Bacteria; phylum Actinomycetota; class Acidimicrobiia; order Spongiisociales; family ZC4RG35; genus JACCTH01. Next base: position 3,740 of record JBPCQV010000124.1, on the reverse strand, counting down.
GTGGTCTGCGGGGCCGGGATTGCCGGGGTGGCAACAGCCTTTCAACTCGTGGTCGACCACGGGATGCGCGACGTCGTCTTGGTCGACCCGTTGCCGCCGTTGACCCTGACCTCGGATAAGTCCACGGAGTGCTATCGCAACTGGTGGCCGAACGCTCCGATGGTCGGGTTGATGAACCGCTCCATCGACTTGTTGGAGGACTACGACCTCCGCAGCGGCAATGCTTTCCACCTGACCCGACACGGCTATCTCTATGTGACCGCCGACCGCGACCGCTTGTCGGCGATGGAAGCGGAGGCCGGGGTCATAACTGATCTTGGAGGCGGACCCCACGACTTCTATGCCGATGGCGACAGGCTCCGAGCCCAGTTTCCCTTTCTCACCGAGGGCGCGGTCGGCGGACTCCACGCACGCCGAGCGGGTTGGTTCTCCGCCCAACAGCTGGGCGCCTGGTTGCTGGCCGAGGCCAAGGCGGCCGGGCTCGAATTGATCAAAGGCGAGGTGACCTCGATCGAATCGAACGGGGATCGGGTTCGCTCGGTGACCGTTGACGGAGCGACGATCGAGACACCGATAGTCATCAACGCCGCCGGCCCGATGGTGAAGAAGGTCGCGGGCTTGGTCGGTGTTGATCTTCCGGTCTACTCCGAAGTGCACATCAAGGTCGCCTTCCGCGATCACCGGCAGGTGATCCCGCGTGACTCGCCGATGGTGATTTGGACCGATCCCCAACAGTTGGATTGGAGCAAAGAAGAACAAACCGGGCTCGAAGAAATCGGCCGCGACGATCTCCTCAGCGAGATGCCGCCCATGTGCCACTACCGACCCGAAGGCGGCTTGGGCAGCCAGTGGATCGTTGGCCTCTGGGAATATCGCCGGCTGATTCAAGAACCGGATTGGCCGCTGCCGGACGATCCGCTCTATCCGGAAGCGGTGATGCGCGGTCTCACCACTTTGGTGCCCGGCCTTCGCCCTTACCTCGATCACCTCCCCCAACCAGTCGTCGACGGTGGTTACTACACCAAGACGCGGGAGAACCGGCCCCTGGTGACCCAGCTCGGCCCGGAAGGCTCCTATCTCATAGGTGCCTTCTCGGGATTCGGTGTGATGGCGGCCGCGGCGGCAGGGGAACTGGTGGCGCAGTTGGTCACCGGGCGAGACCTTCCTGCATACGCGCCTTCCTTTGGCATCGACCGCTATCAGGACCCCTCCTACCTGGCCGAGATCGACGCCGTATCCAATACCGGCCAGATCTAGATTCCGCTTGTGGATACCGGCCTCAGCGATGACCTTCGGAGGCGAACCGAGGAGCTCCGACAGCAGGGACTCTTCAAAGCGGAGCGAGCTATTGCCTCGCCGCAAGGCGCCCACATCGAGTTAGCCGACGGCCGCCGGGTCATCAACCTCTGCGCCAACAACTATCTCGGGCTCGCGGCCGACTCTCGGTTGGTCGAGGCAGCGACAGAAGGGCTCGACGTCCATGGTTACGGGACCGCCTCGGTGCGGTTCATCTGTGGCACCCAAACAGTCCACAAGGAGCTCGAAGCGCGCTTGGCCAGCTTCCTCCAGATGGACGACTCGATCCTTTACTCGTCGTGCTTCGACGCCAACGGCGGACTGTTCGAGACCTTGCTCGACGAGAACGACGCGGTGATTTCCGACGCCCTCAACCACGCTTCGATCATCGACGGAGTCCGGCTGTGCAGGGCCAAGCGCTTCCGGTATGCCAACAACGATATGACGGCGCTCGAAGCCGCACTCAACGAAACGGCCGATGCTCGGTATCGGTTGATCGCCACCGATGGCGTGTTCTCGATGGACGGCGTCATCGCCAACCTTCCTGCGATTTGCGAGCTGGCCGACCAGCATCGAGCGCTGGTGATGGTCGACGACAGTCACGCGGTCGGCTTCGTCGGCAAGGGTGGGCGGGGCACACCGGAGGCGACCGGCACGACCGTCGACATCCTCACCGGCACACTGGGGAAAGCTCTTGGTGGAGCCAGCGGGGGCTACACGGCCGCCTCCGGAGAGGTCGTCGCCTGGTTGCGGCAGCGATCGCGGCCCTATCTGTTCTCGAACAGCCTTGCTCCGGCAATCGCCGCCACGTCGCTCGTGGCGCTGGACCTCATCGAATCGAGCAACGACCTTCGCGAACAACTAACCAGGAACTCAGAGCATTTTCGGTCGGCGATGACGAAAGCCGGGTTCAATTTGTCCGGCGCCGGCCACCCGATCATCCCGGTGATGCTCGGTGACGCCCGCTTGGCTTCGGAGATGGCCGACCGCTTGTTGGACGAGGGCGTCTACGTCATCGGCTTTTCATTTCCGGTGGTCCCTCAAGGCCAGGCCCGCATCAGGACGCAGATGTCGGCTGCCCACACTCCAGAGGACATTGACACGGCGGTCGCCGCTTTCGTCAAAGTTGGTGCGGAAATGGGTGTCGTGTGAAGGCACTCGTCAAACGCGAATCAGCGCCCGGGCTCTGGATGGATGAGGTACCCGAACCACAGGTCGGCGCGGGCGAGGTGAAGATCAAGGTGACGATGACTTCGATCTGTGGGACCGACCTCCACATCTTTCGCTGGGACGGATGGGCCCAAGAGACGGTTCCGGTGCCCTTGACGCTCGGACACGAGTTCATGGGCACCGTCGTCGAACTCGGAGCGGGAGTCGCTGGGTTGGAAGTCGGGCAACGAGTGTCAGGCGAAGGTCATATCACCTGCGGTCACTGTCGCAATTGCCGGGCAGGAAACAGGCACTTTTGTCACAACCATGTCGGGCTCGGCGTGACTCGTTCGGGGGCTTTTGCCGAGTTTCTCGTTTTGCCCGCGGCCAACGTCTTCCCGCTGCCTGATCACATCAGCGACGAGGTCGGGGCGATTCTCGATCCGCTGGGCAACGCCACCCACACCGCTCTCTCCTTCGACCTGGTCGGCGAGGACGTTCTCATCACTGGAGCGGGACCGATTGGCGTGATGGCGACCGCGATCAGCCAGCACGTCGGGGCGCGGTTTGTGGTCGTCACCGATCGCAATCCCTATCGGCTGCGCATGGCCGAGAAACTCGGGGCCGATCGAGCCGTGCTGGCTGACGAAATCGATCTCAACGAAATCATGAGAGATCTCGGGATGACCGAAGGCTTCGACATCGGCATGGAGATGTCGGGGAGCGGCGCCGCGTTCAACCAGCTGCTTTCGGTAATGAACCACGGCGGGCGCGTCGCCGTGCTCGGAATCCCACCGGAAGAAGTGACCGTCGACCTCAACGCTGTCATCTTCAAAGGACTGGTCGTCAAAGGGATCTACGGCCGGCTGATCTTCGAGACTTGGTACAAGATGGCGGCCATGCTGCAAGGCGGTCTCGATGTCTCGGCAGTTATCACCCACCGCTTGCCAGCCGACTCGTTTACCGAAGCCTTTGAGATTGTTGGCAGCGGCGAGAGCGGCAAAGTCCTTCTCGATTGGAACGATTAAGCCTTGTCTCCGCGAGGTTGCTAGATTTCTTACTGCAAATCACCGCGATTTGGCGCGAATCCTTCTGTCCGTTGGGTTCGGTGTTAGTTGAGAACCGACATCGGCAAAGTGCTGATGCGGTCAGGAGGAATGTTGAGGCTGTACGTAGGAAATCTTCCCTTTAGGACCACATCCGAAGATCTGAGGGTCGCCTTCAGTCGATTCGGAGAGGTGACCACGGCAGAAGTGCTGAGTGATCGCGAGACTGGCCGCTCACGCGGTTTCGGT
>JBPCQV010000089.1:0-12409 GCA_050997725.1 Acidimicrobiia bacterium | reverse complement strand
CGTTTTCTCCGGCTGGGGTGACGAAACCGAACAACAGGTGTACCGGGACTCAATCACTCGCTTCAACGAAGCGTGCCCAGACGTCACAGTTGACTATCAGCCTGTCCCGGCTGACTTCCAGACCCAGATGAAGGCCGCCTTTGCCGGTGGTGAGGGGCCGGACATTCTGTATGTGGACGACCAGCTGATGACCGCGCTTGGCCGCGCCGGCCAACTCCTGGCCCTCGACGACTACATGGCCCAGGCAGGCGTGACTCGGGAAGAGTTCATTCCATCGCTCTTGACCATCTTCACGCTGGAAGACCAAACCTATGCGCTCCCGAAGGACTGGGGCACGCTGGGCCTGATCTACCTGCCCGAGGTGATCGAAGCGGCTGGCATCGAAGCGCCGACCGCCGACTGGACGTGGGACGACCTTCGCACGGCGGCCCAGGCAATCTCGGATAACACCGAGATGGCCGGCTTCTGCCAGGGGGCCGACTGGGCGCGCCTCGCGCCGTGGGCCTTCAGCTATGGCGGCACCTTTGCCAGTGAGGACGGTACTCAGGCGATGCTGACCGACGCGGGTGTCATCCAGGCCGCGACCCTCGTGTCCGACATGAAGACAGAAGGCTCGCTGGTAACTGCTTCCGACGTGGGCGCAGGTTGGTGTGGTGAGGCCATTGGCAGGAAGCTCGTCGGGATGACACTCGAAGGTGGCTGGATGGTCAACTTCATGAACAACGATTATCCCGACGTCGAGTGGGCAGCGGTATCTATTCCGTCGGGACCAGAGGGCAAGGCGGATGTCATCTTCACCAATGGCATCGGCGTCAATGCGGCGACGGAGTTCCCCAATGCAGCCGCGGCCTTCGCCCTATTCGTCACAGGGACTGATAATCAGGCGGCCATCACCGAGACCGGCTTCGCCTATCCCACCCGTCAAGATCAGCTCAGCCTGATCACGAACGAGAACGACCAGGCGATTTCCGAAGGTGGAACCTACGACCTGACCCGCGTGGCCTTCTGGGGTTCCAACACCGGACGAGTCAACGACTCGGTAAGCAAGGCGTTGGAGCGGATTTTCCTCGGCGAGCAGGATGTCGAGGCCGCGTTCCAGCAGGCGCAGGAGGAAGCGCAACTAGCGCTGGACGAAGCCGCATAGCAACGCGGTTCGCAGTCCATAGCCCGGTAGCGGGCTATGGACTGCAGCCCCTACGCTATGAGGAAGGAGGTGAGAGACGATGGCCCAAGCGGCTCAACCCACTAGGCGGAAGAAGCTGCGCAACGAAACCGTTGTCGCTTACCTGTTTCTCTCGCCCTACCTGCTGATTACTTCGGTTTTCACGGTGGGCATCATCGGCTTCGCCCTCTATATCAGCTTTACCTCCTACAACCTCTTCGAGTCGCCAACCTGGGTTGGCCTCGACAACTATCGGATGGCCCTCGGGGATACCGGGCGTTTCCTGCGCTCGCTCCTCAATGTCTTCATGTACGTGATCATCGTGGTGCCATTCCAGACCGCGATTGCACTCATGCTCGCAAACGTCCTCAACAGGCCAGTTCGCGCTCAGCAGTTCTTCCGCACTGTGTTTTACGGACCGAGTGTGACCTCCTCGGTCGTCATTTCATCGATCTTTCTCTGGCTCTACCTGAAGACCGGCATCGTCAACTACGTGTTCGATCAGTCGTTCAACCTCTTCGGCGCCCAATGGACACCGATCGAATGGCTCAACGATCCGAGGGGCCTCTTCCAGCTCATCGCCAATGCATTTGGTGGGGACATTCCTTCTGAGCAGTGGTGGTTCCGAGGGCCAAGTATCACTTGGTTGGCGATCATGGCGCTCAACATCTTCACGACTGCGCCCACGTTCATGATCATGTACCTCGCCGCGCTGCAAGACGTTTCACCCACTCTCTACGAGGCCGCCGCGATTGACGGCGCGAGCAAGCGGCAACAGTTCTGGAGCATCACGATCCCGATGTTGCGGCCGGTGACACTCCTCATCGTCGTGCTAGGCACGATCGGCTCGTTCCAAGTGTTCGACCAGGTGCAATTCCTGACCGCCGGAGGGCCGTTGAACACCACGCTTACTCCGGTCTATCTCGTGTACGGGGAAGCTCTGGGGGTGCTCGGCGGAGGAAGCGTCATCCGAATGGGTTTGGCCTCAGCCATGGCCTTTCTCCTCGGAGCGATCATCTTCATCTTCACGTTCGTGCAACGTCGCTACATCGAGAGCGGAACGGAGCAGTATTGACACAGGAATTCGCCCCGGAAAAGGTGGTCGACATGGGCACGTCGACGGTGCCTCGCCCCGTGCCGACGGAGCCACCTCGTCGACCTGCTGGGAAGATCGGACGACTTGGGCTGCGCTATCTGCTGATGATCGTCCTAGGCCTGTTCCTCTTTGCGCCCTTCATCCTCTCCTTCTTCGGCAGCTTCAAGTCCAACGCCGAAATCATTGCCTACCCGCCGAGCTTGCTCCCGCGGGAGGAGTGGCAGGTCGAGAACTGGCCGCGCTTCTTCGGGACCGATGTGGGCGGGGAAGCCCAGGTGGATGGCGCTGTTTCGCTCGGGCTCATGGCTGGGCTGTTCGCCGCCTTTTTGACCCTTCTGCTCACGGGTCTCACCAGCGAGGCCAAGGGGAAAGGGCTTCCCCGGTCGGTCGGTCTGCCCCTCAGCATCCTCCTCGCCCTGGCCGGAGGCGCCGCCTCGGCGCTCTACGTAGCGATCCGCGCGGACGGGGAGTTCGTCGAATGGCTGACGGTGGGGGCTGCGATAACAGTTCTCTTGCTCATTGCCGTGCTCCTGCTGTCTATGTCCCAACCCGATTGGCGCCGCGTCCTCATGGCGCTCGGGTGGAGCCTGGCGCTGTTTGCGGTGGTGACAGTGCTGTTCGAGCAGATCGCTTTGCTGGCAGGAGGCGGGCGATTTTGGCGGTGGCTGTTCAACACGTCGGTGCTTTCGGTGATGCTGGCGAGCTTCCAACTGGTGTTCTGTGTGATGGCCGCCTATGCCTTCGCCCGCCTTCGCTTTCCCGGGCGCAATTTCATCTTCGCCTTCATGCTCGCCACCATGATGATTCCCGGTGCGGTCACGCTCGTTCCGGCCTATGTGCTGATGTCGAAGCTTGATTGGATCAATCGCGCCTATAGCCTGATCATCCCTGGCATCGTCACTGCGGGGAGTATTTTCCTGCTGACCCAGTTCCTGAAGTCCATCCCCCACGAGTTGGAGGAGTCGGCCTACATCGACGGCGCTTCCTTCTTCCAGACGTTGAAGGACATCGTTCTTCCTCTGGCGCGACCCGCTTTGCTGACGGTCTTCATCTTGCAGTTCCAGGCCATGTGGAATGCCTATCTCGGCCCGCTCTTGTACCTGCAACGCCGCGATATGTGGGTGTTGAACGTCGCTTTGAATATTTTCAAAGGGCAGTTCAGAGCTGAGCTGAACCTCCTCCTCGTTGCGGCGATGCTCAATGCCGCCCCGGTCCTGGTTCTTTTCTTCCTCTTCAGCCGCTACTCCATCCAGGGCGTGGCGTACGCAGGAGTGAAGGGCTAGACACTCCAACCGATGGACAAGCCGCTAGCTCTCAGCCCGCTGCGGATCGAGGGCGGGATATTCGGAGTGCTACGAAACGCATTGGGTGGCTGGTGGCGCGAGATTTTCATTCTGACCGGGCTGAACCTGCTCTGGACCATGGCGGCGTTATCGATCATCGCCTTCCCTCCGGCCACAGCGGCGATGTTCCATGTCGCCCGTCAGGTGCTGGCCAATGACGAGCGCATCACCTGGCAAACCTTCTGGCAGCCCTTCCGCCGCTATTGGCTAGCCGCGTGGCGATGGGGCCTCGTCTTCTTCGGCCTTGCGAGCGTGGCTGCCTCGAATCTGTGGGTCTATCGAGAGGCCCCTGGTGTGGGGTGGACAGTTCTGCGTTGGGTGTGGGCGACTTTCCTCTTTGTCTGGATCATTCTCAATCTCTTTTTTTGGCCACTTTGGTTCGCCGAAGAGGAGTCGCACCGCAAGCTGCGAACAACGTATCGCAACACGCTGGCCTTTCTGTCCGCGAATCCTCTTCCGGCTTTCATCGTGGCTCTTTTTGTGTTCGTGCTGGGTGCAGTCAGCTTCCTGTATGGTGTCCCGCTAGGCGTCTTGTTCATGAGCTTCACTGCCCTGCTGGCCACGGCGACGTTGGCCGCCTATTTGCCTCGAGACCCGGATCGGGACCGAACCTAACTGGGCGCGAACGACAACATCGCGCCGCCGGGTGCGGTCGCGCAGACTGCCTCGCCGCAGCTAGTTGTGGCGATCGTGTCGAGTGTTGCCCCGAAGAGCTGAATCGGCGTTTCGTACGGAGAGATACCGGTGATAACTGCTGTGTTGTCCTCGCTCAGGAGCGCGGGGTAGCCGCTGTAGATGGTCGTGCCGTTGACCTCGCGGTAGGCGAGGGCGGCGAGCGTGGGCGCCATGCCCGCCCCATAAACCTCCTGGCCGATCGAGCCCCAGGTTCCCCAACTGTCGCGCATGTCCTCCAACGGGATGTAGAGATCCAAGCGATTCGACGCCACGGTCGAATAGGCGGCAGGGCTTTCGGTCGCCACTCCTTCTGGGGCGAGCGGTGGCAACGTGTAGGCGAGGGTCACGAGGGTGTATTTGAGAAATTCGGCGACGAGTTTCTCCACAGAGGGGTCAAGCGCTCCGTGAACAATCCGAAGGTACTCATCAAGGTAGATCCACGCCTCGTATTGCTCCTTCGGCGTAATGACCCCTGATCGCTGCGTCGGGTTGAGACCCCAGAACGTCGTGGCCTCTGCCGCCGGACCATGATCCACCTCCCAGACCCAGGCGAGCCGCACCAGGTTGGCGAGCGGGCCGTAGGAGAGAGCGAGATAGTGGGGATCCCCGGTTATTTGCCAAAGGCGCGCGCAGGCAGCCGCCGCCTGTGCGGTGATGTGGGTCTCATAGGCGAGGAGAAATCCACTGCCGGTTAGAGCCTCGATGGCAGCCTTGGCTTCGTCGAGGAAGTGTTCCTCACCGGTCAGCTCATGCAACAGGAGCATGTAGTACGCGTAGGCACCGGAGGCGTCCGGCTCGCGCTCGCTTCCCTGCCATGCGACAGCAGGGTTATCTGGGTCTGGAAAGTTGTAGAAACGGTGGAAGCGATAGTCGACGGCGTGGGCGTATTCCATCCAGGCATCCGCGCTGCGAAGCGCGAGGTCGGCGGCCACCTCGCTCCCAAGCAACCCCCACTCCGCCAGCTTGAGGACATGGCCGAGCTCGTACCAGGTGTCGCCCCGCCCCTGGGACCCGGTAACCGCTATCGGGCCGCTGTTTTGAACCAGGCCAAAGAGCGGGTTGTAAAAGTCCTCCAGGGTTGCTTCCGCCAGCTCGGCAATTCTCGTCGCCTGCTCATCCCCGTAGCGTGCGGCATAGCGAGCCGCGCCCAGCCCGACGTCAAGCTGCGTGATCGCCTCAGCGCTCTGACGCGTATCGGAAACGTAAGCTCGCCAGTACCGCTTTCCATTCAATTCCACCCATGTGTCCGGATCATCGAGGTCCGTCAGCGTTTCTTGCGCGAGTGCGTGCCAGTCGGGCAGGGAGATCTCGGGCTTGGCGATCAGGTCGTAGATGTCACTTACCTGGAGGAGAAAGGTCTCGAACATCGCCCCTTCGTCAATCGGCCTACCTGGCGTCAGGAAGAGGTAGGCGTCGTACAGGACAACCGGCTCGCCAGTTGGGAGTTTTCGCAGGTCACTGCTTGTGAGCGTATGGCCGAAAGTTCGACCCCGGTGGCCTGCTGTGCCGGCGGGACCATAGCGCGTGACCTCGATGAAAGGATTGATGCGGGTGAGATCGAACCAATAGAGAAGGGTCGCGTCCAGTGTCTCGGAATAGCTATAGAACATCGGGGCCGCGAACGAGGCGCGCTCGGCGAAGAACTCCATGTTGGCCGCGGCTTCCTCTCCCGTGGTCGGGTCGATGAACTGCCATTCGAGCTCGACCGTTCCAGATGGGAGCTCGGCATGCGGCTCAATTACAACCTCGTAGTGGAGCAACCCGGGGTTATGGGGGTAGGTCTCGAGCAGGAAGTCATAGATGACCCACTCGTTCCGACCTCCCAACCTCACACCATTGTCTTCAGGTTCCGCGGTAAGGCTGATGTTGTCGACCGTTCCCAGCAGATTGAGCTCTGCGCCCAAGGGGCGCAGGGCAAGGGTCGTTTCTGCTTCTGCATGGTGCACGATCAGGGCATCCGAAAGCGTCCCCTCTCCAAAGGTGGCTTGGAAGTCGCCCATCTCAATGAATATTCGTCCGTCCTCGAATGTTTCGATTGGGGGGGGCGGTTCAGCTACTCGAGGAAGAATCGGCGAGTCGAAAGCGAGATATAGCTGCGCGGGCGGCACAATTTTCGATGGAGCATTTGCCGCGAGGGTGGTTGTCGGATTCGAAGCGCTCGTTTCCTGCTCGAAAGTTGACGGTGTCGGCTCCTCCTCCTGCGTGCACGCGGGCAGGAGTGCCAAGAGCGCCGCAAGAAGGCCAGAGATGTTTCGCGCGGGCAATGATTTCTTGAGTCGCACGCTCACAACGGTACCCGCCGAAGCAATCGTTGGGCGAGGCTTGTATTTGGCAACGCCGGTGAAAACTGATAGGTCGTGAGCCCAATCCCCCGGTCTGATGTACTGATGTAATAGTGTCCCCATGACACTGACGAACCGATTTGCTCTGGTCCGACGCTCTAGCTGGCGATTGGCATCTCAGTCCTGCGAGGAACTGGATTGATCGAAGTTCATCCCACCGGGGTTCGACTCCATCCGGAGCCGAGTCGGGTCATCGCAAGGCCATACCTGAGCGGAACTGGTGGGCTTGGCGAACAGAAAGAACGGCTGCAGAGCATTGCCGATCGTGTTATCCGTCAAAGCCACTCCGAAATCACCGAGTCTCTCGAACGACTGAGAAAGCAGTTTGCGGGCCGTCATCGCGATCTCGAGGGGACCTGGACGAAATCCTTGAAGGTCATCGTGGATCTGGTCCCCAGTCTGGCCAAAGTTTCCGACCCTTCCCTCCAGCTCCTCTTGGGTGCCCCCTTCACTCCCGAGTATGCCATTGAGGGCGCAGCCCTGACCAATCCCTCGATTGTGGCCGTAGGAGAGTCCGAATTCATTCTCAGTCTGCGCGCCATCGGTGAGGGGCATATCTCGTCCATCGAGTTCAGGACAGGGCGACGTCGACCCGACGGCGCGATCGAAGTCGACTCTCCCGGACCCTTTGCCGCCGCTGGGAATCGATCTGAGGTCGTACACCACCGCAATCGATTTGCGGCCAAGCTGGAACAAATGGCGGCAGAGGATGAAATTGCCGACATGATCCTCGATCTCCTGGGAGACACATTCGATTCCACTGCGCTCGCAGCCGCGATCGAACGGGTGACATCCAAGGATGGAGTCCACCCCTTGCAAGCCGAAACAAACCTGCACATGTTCCGTTGGTTGGCGAGTTCCAATTACGAATTGATGTTCGAGGACCAGCCGCTGTCGGAGAGAGTCCTATTCCCCGCCGGGCCCGCCGACAGCAACGGAATGGAGGATGCCCGCTTCGTTCGTTTTGTCGACACCGATGGCTCGGTCACTTTCTTCGCTACCTACACCGCCTTTGACGGCACCCACATCCTTCCCCAACTCATCACCACTTCAGATTTCGTGCGTTTCAGCGTTTCCACGCTTCATGGCTCGTGCGCCCAGAACAAAGGGATGGCGCTTTTTCCACGGAAAATCGACGGCAAATACCTTTCCCTCTCCCGACACGACCAAACCAACCTGCACGTCCTCTGGACTGACGACATCTGGCAATGGAATAGCGCCGAACGGCTGACCGGGCCTTTAGCGGATTGGGAGGCGCTCCAGATCGGCAATTGCGGGTCCCCGATCGAGACCGAGGCCGGCTGGCTGGTCATCACTCATGGGGTGGGGCCGATGCGGGTATACCGATTGGGCGCACTTTTGCTCGATTTGGCAGAGCCCGATCGGATCATCGGGAGGCTCAAGGAACCTTTGCTCAGCCCTGACTGGGCGGACCGGGACGGCTACGTCCCCAATGTGGTCTACTCGTGCGGAGCCTTGCTCGATGATGGTCAGCTCATCCTCCCCTATGGGATTTCGGATCGGGAGGTCGGCATCGGGACGATTGCAATCGATCAGCTGCTCGAAGCGCTGGCCTGAGGAGAGCCTGAGAAGCCGACTATTGGGCCGCTTCTTCGTCGAGGATCGTGAGGGCCAGGAGACGGTAGACCATTTGGGTGTCTCGCCACGAGGAATCCCTCGACAGGCCTCCCTGCAGGTACGCCAGGGCTACAACCGCACGGACACCAGAGCTGCGACCCTCGACGCGACTGAGGATCAACCCCAGGTCATTAATCCGCTAGTCAGGCAACCGCCGAGTGGCCTTAGGAACTTCTCAGGCGGCTAGGGGGCGATCGTGTTCTCTGGTGGCGGTACTCGGCGAGAGAAGCCAATTCATCATCGGGCCCGCTGCTAACGACGTCGCTAGGGCCATAACTACGACTGCGACGAAGATGCGGTCGTCGATGACTCCAGCGGTGCGACCGACGCCCGCCAGGATGATGCCCGTGGCTCCCCGCGCGTTCAGTCCCCAGGCGATCGCCCAAGTGTTGCGGTCGATCGGCATTCCCGCGAGGCGAGCACCGAGGATGACCCCGCCGAGCTTGCTTGCAAGGGCGACAATCAGGATTAAGAGGACGAGCACCAAGTCGAAATTGGCGATGAAATCCGTGGTCATTGCCATCGATATGAAGTAGATCGGGGCGAAAAACCCCAATGCGAAACGCGTGATTGTCTCCCGAGCTTCCTCTTGTTCGTCGCCACGCCCGCTCAGGGCGGCGCCAATCAGAAATGCCCCTAGGAAAGCGTGCACCCCCAGGCCTTCCGAGAGGCTGGCGGCGACGAGGATCAGGAGAGCAACCACGGCAATCGAGCCGGTGGGACCAGGCAAACGGTCGCGGACCCAGCTCAACAGGCGTGGAGCCAGCCACCGTCCTCCCCCTAGCACTACAACGAAGAGAGCAAGGACCAGTCCGATGCTGAGGGCAAGGCTGTCCGAGAAGACTGAGGCGGAACTCGACGGTGCGATTCTGCTCAGGATGATTGCAAAGAGCGTCCAATTGACGAGGTCATCCACGATGGTGGCGGTCATGGAGAGCGCACCGATTCCATCTCTCAAGAGACCAAGGTCCATCAGGATCCGGGCCAGCACCGGGTTTGCAGAGTTGGCGAGATTCATCCCGATGAAAAGCGCGAAGGGGAAGAAGTGTGCCTGCACGGTTTCACCCCAAAAGTCGCGCGGGATTGCATAGACAAGTCCGACACCGACCGCAATAGGGACCAGAGTGCCCACCAGTCCGATCACACCCGCCCTCCGACCTAACTGCCTAAGGTCCGACAGGTCGATCTCAGATCCGGCCACGAACAGGAAAAAGAGCATGCCGAGCTTGATCGAGGCTTCTCGCACAACTGCGGCGTTCTCCGAAGATTGAAAAAGCCACTCGTAGGCGCCGGGGGCAATGGCCCCGAATACGGTGACTCCGATCAGGATGCCGGCAATCATCTCTCCCAGGACTGCAGGCTGCCGAACCCTGCGCATCAACTGCCCAAACAAGAGAGCAAGACCGAGCATCGTCGTCAGCTGCAGCATCAGCATGACAAAGTCCCGTGAGGTCATCCCGCCGCCTTTCGCCCATGCCACCTCAGGGTGGCCCTCCGCCATTCCTGCGGCTGAAATCTAATCCAGGCGGGATGAATTCATCAAGTAAAATTCACGAAAAAAAGTTAGGTCGTCCGACCCTTCTTCTTGTCAGCCCCCAGGAGTCGCAGAAGGTCGCCGAGTTGACGGTGTTGGGTCTCGAGATGCCGCAGGGGCAAATCCTCATGTATCCGGTAATGGTTTCGGCGGCCGACCCGTTCCCGGACCAAGTAGCCCGCCCCATCGAGATCTCCGACAATTCCTTGCACTGCGCGCTCGGTGATTCCGAGCCTTTCGGCGACGTCGATCATCCGCACGTCTTGGTTTTCGGAGATGCAAAGCAACACGAGCAGATGGTTGGTGACAAACGTCCAGCCAACGCCAGGACGATCCTCAGGGGACGGCACACGCGGCACCCTACCGACAATCGGCCAATTGGGAAGCGCCTGCGTAATTGGCCACCGCGCACTCGGCCCGCTCTGCCTGTTAGCGGGCTTGCGAGTGATACTCCGGGTTGGGCTGGAGGTCGATGGCGCTCGACATGCGGTTGGACATCGAGAAAAAAGCAGTGACGCTGGCGATGTCCCAGATGTCGAGATCGCTGAAGCCGGCTTCGCGCAAGCTTTGCCGATCAGACTCTTCGACCTCGGCGGGGGTCTCGGCCAGCTTCCACGCAAAGTCGAGCATCGCGCGGGTTCGCTTGTCGAGCTCGGCGGTTCGGTAGTTCATCGCCAGCAATTCGCCTAGGGCCGGATCCTTCGACAGCTCGCGCACCGCGGCGCCGTGGGCGGTGAGGCAGTAGAAGCAGCGGTTCACCGAGGACACCACGACGGCGATCATTTCCCGCTCGAGCTTGCTCAACCCGGAAGGGCCGAGCATCAGCTGGTTGTACATGCGGCTGAAGGCGCCAAGCTTTTCGTCGTCGAAGCTGTAGGCGCGGATGACATTGGGCACGAGCCCCAGCTTTTCCTGGCACAGATCCCAATAGCGGCCGGTCTCCTCGGAGACTGTTTCCCGGGTTGGCACTGGCACCCCGGTCAAAGCATGCAGGTGCTCGGGCTGGCTCATCAGATCCCGTCGAGCGGTCCGGGCGTCGACCCGGTGGCGGTGCCGCAGATCTGACACTTGGCCAGACCAGCCGCCACCTTGGACCCACAGGTGTTGCAGGTAAGGGGAGCGGTGGTCTTGCGGTGATCAGCCTGACCGTCGCTGCCGTCGAGCACGGCGATCAGGGCGGTGAGCTCATCATCTGTGTGGCCATCTTTCTTGAGCAGCACCCACATCGCTTCGGTGACCAAAAGCAGGCGGTTCACCCGATCGTTGAGCGCATCGACCTCAGACACAGTGCCGAGGCCCCGCATTGCGTCTGCGACGGCACCCATCCCTGACGCCCGCGCTGCTGCCCGCTGTCCCATGACGTAGCCGGCAATCATCGGAACCACGTCCACAGACTATCCGCACGTCGTTACCCGTTAATATTTTGCTGCACAACGCCTCCTTGGGCGTGCCCATTCGGGGGTGGTGTAATCGGTAACACGACAGGTTCTGGACCTGTTTTTGAGGGTTCAAGTCCTTCCCCCCGAGCCAAGGCCCCGTCGTCCAGTGGCCTAGGATGCCACCCTCTCAAGTTGGAGACGCCGGTTCGAATCCGGTCGGGGCTGCCAAACGCCGTTTTCGCGACCGAATCGATATCTCGTAGGGCCGATTTGGTCGCGAAAACGGAGAGAGGGCTAGGTGCGGCCGAAGACCGGGAGGGCGGCGCCGGTGATGACTCCGGACTGTTCGCTGATCAAGAACTCGGCGACAGCGGCGATTTCGTCGGGGGTGGGCCATTTGATGTAGTCGGCGTATGGCGCGGTCGAACGAGTCGCTGGGGTGTCGATCACCGAGGGCAACAGCACATTGCAGGTGACGCCGGTTCCGTCGATCTCGGCGGCGATCGTCTTGCCCAACGCCACCACTCCCGCCTTGGCGGCGTTGAAGGCTGCCTGGCCTCCGGGCGTGTCGAAAGCGGCCCGACTCCCCACCAAAATGACCCGCCCCCCAGCCGGCCGAGCGAATGTATGGCAACGCGGCCCGGGCGGTGTAGAACGCCGACCTGAGGTTCAGGTCGATCATGCGCTCGAAGCGGACATCGTCGGTGTCCTCGACATCACGACCGCCCGCCCAGCCACCGACCAAAGAAACCACCACATGCAGGGCTCCGAACTGCTCGGCGATCTCTTTCATGAAGCCGTTGACGGCCTCGGGGTTGGTGGCGTCGACCCGGCGAATCGTGAGCCGCTCGTCGTCCACTTCAAACTGGCTTTCAAATCGCTCCGCTTCTTCGGGGAGCAAATAGCTCACCGCAAGGCGGTAATCCTGGCGGATGAGGCGGCTGATCAACGCCGTGCCCAAGCCTCCCGTGCCGCCGGTAATTGCAACGACCTTGTCCAAATCAACTCCACTTCAGAAGCCTGCGTCCGCGCGTCATGGTAGGTTCCTGAGTTGAGGGTCGTTCGTTACCCGAGCAGGAGGCAAGCGCATGGCATCCATCACTTTCGACAAGATCGGCAAGGTCTATCCGGGGGGGACTCGGGTTATCACCGACGTCAGCCTCAACATCTCCGATGGCGAGTTTTTGGTGCTGGTAGGCCCGTCGGGTTGTGGGAAGTCGACTCTGCTGCGGATGATCGC